>JAUNJW010000250.1 GCA_030533035.1 Erysipelotrichaceae bacterium | reverse complement strand
CTGCAGGTTCTTCATAAACCGGCTTCAGGGCAGCGATCGAGTCTTCCGTGTCCCTGAGCAGCTGTTCCAGCTCATCGTTGTTCTCCTGGGGCTCAGGTTCTTTCTCAGCTTCCATGAAAACCGGTGCGGCCGGTGTTTCAGGCACTGAAGGCTCAGGTGTCTGATCTGCTTCCATAAAGACGGGAGCAGCCGGTTTTTCCGGTTCTGTCTCAGCCTTGGAAACAGGCTTCGGTTCAGCAGGAATCACAGCTTCCTCTTCATAAGGCAGCTGGATATCGTCGCCGGCGGAATACAGGGATCTTCTCTTTATGTAATAAATCACGTTGAGGATGAAATAGACCAGAATCAGAACAGCGGTCAGGATCAGGAATACCCTGATGGCGGTGATCATCGCTGAAGTCACCTGGATTTCCTTTCCTGTTTTCATGAAGTAGTACTGAACAAAATTGATCAGTCCGCCGCGGTTGAGGCCGTATTCCCAGATGGCCCATATACCGGCAAAGCTCATGCCCATCTGCAGCAGCAGATATGCGATCCAGCATTTCCAGCTGTAGCTGCGCCAGCGCAGTGAGCCGGTCCATGCCAGCACTGCAAGTACAAAGAGAAGAATCGTGCCCGCCAGCATGCCGACAACCGGCCAGAAATACGGGCCGAGATGGAACACGTCGGTTCCGGCCACGGAAAGTGCCTGGCTGAGCATGTGGTCAGTCCAGGAAAAATCCAGTCCAGCCAGGTCAGCCAGAAGTGAGATGAGTCTGTATCCATAGTACAGAATGGCTACCGGCAGTCCGATGATCTGCAGGAAACGGTGCCATTTAAGTTTTGGTTTCTCAGTGGCAGCAGTCATAAATACCTCCCGATGAATCAGTATTGATACCTTATTCATTATACTGCGATTCGGCCGTCCTGAATTTAAAATGACAGCGTTCGCTGTCACTGTTCATCTTTGTATTTTTTCAGGATTTTCTTTTCTTCTTCCGTAAACTCATGCTTTGCGTAGAGATCCGGCCTGACTTTTTCGGTCAGCCTCAGCGACTGCAGGACACGCCATTCCCTGATTTTCGCGTGGTTTCCCGACAGCAGGATCTCCGGCACCTTCTCGCCATTGTAATCAGCGGGATGCGTGTACTGGGGATATTCGAGCAGTCCGTTTTCATGGGACTCTTCATCGGCGCTGCCTTCAGTGATGGAGCCCTTAAGCAGGCGGATCACGGAATCCATGATCACCATCGAAGCCAGTTCTCCCCCGGTCAGGACATAGTCGCCGATGGAGACAAGCTCGTCGACATGATTGTTGATTCTGGCGTCAAGGCCTTCATAGTGGCCGCACAGCAGGATCAGATGTTCTTTCCCTGCGAGTTCCCTGGCTTTTGCCTGTGTATAGGGCGTGCCGGCCGGACTCATCAGCATTGTCCAGGAATTCTCTGTCCTGACGGAATCCAGGGCGTCCAGCACCGGCTGGCATTTCATGACCATGCCGCTGCCGCCGCCGAACGGAGTGTCGTCGACATGTTTGTAGTTGCCCGGGGCAAAGTCACGGATCTGCACGAATTCCACCTCGGCCAGGCCCCTGTCGATGGAGCGGCCGATGATGGAGGTCTTCAGGAAGTTTTCATACATCTCGGGAAAAAGAGTCAGTACTGTGATCTTCATAACAGGCCCTCCACGACATGGATGACGATCATCCCTTCCTCCTTTTTCACCTCTTTGACAAAAGCAGGCACATAGGGAATCAGGGCTTCGCTGCCGTCCTCTTTTTCAATCCGCATGTAGTTGTTGGCGCCGAGCGTTTCCTCGATGGCGCTCACCGTACCGAGAACATTTCCGTTTTCATCGACGGCCTTCAGGCCTTCGATTTCAGAGCGGTAATATTCGCCTGCTTTCAGCTGTTTCCTGGCGTCCTTATCGATATAGACTTCGCAGTCCTTATACTGTTCCACCAGGTTGATATCCTGCAGATCACGGAAGGATACCAGCGGAAAGCCTTTGTGCTCACGGTATGAGGCCGTAATAAAAGGAAGATACTTGCCGTCCTTAAAAACATAGACGGTGCTGCCCTTCTTATAGCGTTCCGCGTCAAAATCAGAATAACTCCTGATTTTGAGCTCTCCTTTGATCCCGAAGGTATTGACGATTTTGCCGATGCAGATATATTCCATAGTCTTTACCCTTTTTCAAGAAAAAGGATGCGTTTTGTGCATCCTAGATCTGTTCGAATTTAATCGTAACTTTCTTGTCTTCCGCATGGGAAGCGACAGACATGACCTGGCGCAGCGCTGAGGCCATACTGCCTTTTCTGCCGATCAGACGTGCGATGTCATCATTATCCGCATAAACATGAAGAACAACTTCACGCTCATTCAGGCTGGGCATGACGCGGACATCAAGATTGTCTTTGTTCTCGACCATCGGCTTGCACAGATCGAGAAGAACCTTATCAAGCTCTGCCATGAGAGATTAAGCCTTCTTCTTGGCTGCTTCCTTGGCATCATGGAACTGCTTCATAACACCCTTCTTGGACAGAATGTTACGGACAGTATCAGACGGCTGTGCGCCGTTGTTGAGCCACTTCAGTGCCTTTTCTGTGTCGACTTCCACTGTCTCCGGCTCAGTTGTCGGGTTGATCCAGCCGACTGTTTCGATTTCACGGCCGTCTCTGCGGGCACGTGCGTCGATTGCGACGATACGATATCTGGGAGCTTTCTTGGCGCCCATTCTCTTCAGACGAAGTTTAACTGCCATAATTTGTTTCCTCCTTGGTTCAGCACGTGTGATTATAGCACAGACGAATAAGGTGTCAAGGCAAAAACCTTGACACCTTTATATTTTTTTCAGAATCTGTATTTCTTCTTTTTTGCCCGCTGCTGGATCTGTCTCATCTGGGCCTGCATCTGCGGATCGTTGGCCGCGTTCTGCATGTTGTCCATCATTCTTTCCAGCGATTCCTCATTCAGGCTGCCGCTTCTGGAGAGAGCGCCGATCTGGTCCATCTGCTTCTTGACGCGGCTGAACTGGTTGATCAGCTTGTTGACGTCGTTGACGGATGTGCCGCTGCCGGCAGCGATTCTCTTTTTCATGGTGCCCCTGAGCTTTTCAGGATGCGCCCTTTCATACGGTGTCATCGACTGGATGATCGCCTTTGTGTGCTTCATGGCGTCGTTTGCCATTCCCTCATCGAGCATGCCGGCATACTGGTTCATGCCCGGCAGCATCTTCATGATGCCGGAAAGCGGACCGAGTTTCTGGATCTGCTCGAACTGCTTGAGCATGTCTTCCATCGTGAACTGGCCGTTGAGCATTCTTTCGGCCATCTTCTCGGTTTCTTCCATGTCCATCTTTTCCTGGGCTCTTTCAACCAGGGAAACGATGTCGCCCA
>JAUNJW010000053.1 GCA_030533035.1 Erysipelotrichaceae bacterium | reverse complement strand
CTGGCGCTGTATCTGCTGATCGCTCTGATCAGCGGCGGTCTCTGCGGTCTTATGGCATCATTCATCTTCAGAAGAATCCGGCCGCTGTACTGAGCCTTCAGAAAGAAAAAGGGGAAAGAATATGAACAAAAAATCCAGATATATCCTGGCGGCTGCCGCTGCCGTTCTCATCATCATTGCCGTCATACTGGCAGTGAATGTCAGAGGCAGTGCTCCGGATCAATCCGGTCTGATCATAGAGAACGGCACCAAAACAGTCACTGTCAGCTGGGAAGACCTGAAAAAGACGGAGTTTACCGGAGAAATCGTCAACGGCAAAGGAGAAATCTCAAACCATGAATATCAGGGCGCAGAACTCTGTGAACTGCTCAGCGGCAAAGGAATCGGGATCAAAGAAGACACAAAGATCACAGCTGTTTCAGAAGACAATTACACGGCGGATCTGACCGGCGCGGAAATCATGACAGCAGGCAAAGTTTATGCAGCTGTAATCTGTGACGGTGAAATGATCGAAGGCATTGACGGCGGCCAGGGCGCCCAGCTGGTTGTCTACGGTGATTCCAACGCAAAGAGGCAGGTCAGATATCTGAAAACCATCACGGTTGAAGATCCTGCAGATTAATTCTGAAAAAAAAGATATAAAACTGAAAGGATCCTGTCTCATCACGTGAGAGCAGGATCCTTTTCATGAATCAGATTGTTTCAGGCGGACGGTCCGCTCAGGCTTTTGCGACTTCCACAAGATTGGTGTGCTGGGGATTGCCTTTGGCCAGCGGGGTGGGATAAGCGGAACTGGTCAGCACATTGATCGAACCGCGGCGGTCAATGCCTTTCTCATCCGGCGTATACCAGCCGCCCTGGGACATTGCCACGACACCGCGCATGATCCTGGCTGTGACCACTGCCGGAATGATGACAGTACCGCGCTTATTGTAAACGCGTACCTCATCGCCGTCGGCGATTCCTCTTGCGGCGGCGTCTTCCGGATGGATCCAGAGACCCGGCTTTTCAACTTCATCCTGCCATTCATTGTTGTCATGCATTGAATGGGTGCGCCTTCTTGTATGCCAGCCGATGAGCTGCAGCGGGAATTCCTTCTGAAGAGGATCATCCGGTCCTTCCGGACAGGAAATATAGCGGGTCACGGCCGGGACGTCCTCCAGGTGCATGTCATACAGTGTTTTGGAGAAGATCTCGATCTTTCCGCTCGGCGTTCTGAACGGATGGTGTTCAGGATCGCGGATCTGTTCCTCGAAGGCAATGTATGTCTTCGGCTCTTTATACTGCCAGCCGCCGAGGGCGGAGAAGGTATCATAATCCGGCAGTTCCGGTTCCTTTTTCCGCAATGCGTCATAGGTCGCACGCAGCCAGTAGTCCGCCTCGGGATGCCCGGCTGTGAATGTGTCGTAAAGACCGAGATTTTCCGCGACGGCCTTGAGCCATTCCCACTCGAACATTGAACCGAAAAGCGGTTCAATGACCTTGTTGTTGCGCAGGAGATAGTTGCCCCCGCGCCATGGCGCGTTCATGTTGTCAGTCTCGAAGACCGATGTGCCCGGAAGAACATAATCCCCCCAGCGGGCGCTCGGCGTCATGAAGATATCCGAACAGACGATCAGCTGGCACTTCGAATCATCTTTCAGGATCCGCATTGTGTCGGCGATGTTGGAATGCTGGTTGATCAGCGTGTTGCCGGCCAGGTTCAGGATCATCCGGACATTGGCGCTCAGCTGATCCATGCCGTGGACTCGGTCATTGCGGGCAGTCATCTCTGCTCCGTGCTCGATTGCCTTTGTCCACAGGAAAATCGAGATCGATCCCTTGTACGGATTGGCGATGGGCGGCATGGCAAGGGCAGGTCCGGCATGTTCACGGGTCATGCCGCAGCCGCCGGCATTGCCGCCGGGGATGCCGATATTTCCGGTCATCGCCGCCAGGGTGGCGATTCCCTTGACTGCCTGTTCGCCGTTTCCGGTCCGCTGGATGCCGTAGCCGCTGATAATGCAGGCCGGTTTTGCGGCAGCGAATTCACGGGCCAGGCTGCGGATTTTTTCCGCCGGTATGCCGGTGAGCGGTTCAGCCCATTCCGGTGTGCGCTCAATGCCGTCCTGGCGGCCGAAGAGATAGCTGCGGTAGCTTTCATCCGGCCCGACGCCTTCCGGCATATGGTCTTCATCAAAGCCGATGCAGTATTTATCCATATAGTTCTGATCCTGCAGGCCTTCCGAGAAGATCGTATAGGCCATGGCGTCCGCCAGAGCCGCGTCGGAAGACGGCCGGACCGGAATCCACTCATCCGCATACGCAATGGCGGTCTGGGAGAGGCGGGGATCGATGGCAATGATACGGATCTTCTTTTCCTTCAGCTTTGAAAGATAGTAATTTCTTTCTGATCCGAAAATGGTTTCGGTGGAATTGTCGCCCCAGAAGATGACCAGGTTTGTGTTCAGGATGTCAGCCGGGCTGTTTCCGAAAAACACATCGCCGAAAATATAAGGGGCAATGTAGGAAGCGCAGGCGGCACTGTAGCTGCCATAGGATTCCAGATAGCCGCCGTCAGCCGCCAGCAGGCGCTTTGCAAGCACGGTAGGCCGCATAACGCCGGTGATGCCGGTCGCGTAGTTGACATAGCGTGAACCCGGTCCGTAGGTATCGCGGATGCGGCTCCACTGCTCAGAGATTTCGTCCGCTGCCTGCTGCCAGGTGATCCGCCGGAATTTTCCGCTGCCGCGCTCACCGACACGCTTCATGGGATAGCGCAGCCGTTCCGGGGCCAGGAATGTCTTCCTGTAGCCGCGGCCTCTGACACAGGCGCGGATCTGGGGATCGTTGCCTGACAGGTCGGATTCGATCTTCAGGATGCAGCCTTCCTGCACGGTCGGCCGGATCACACACTTGCCGCCGCAGTTGTTGCCGCCGCCGCTCAGGATGACCCTTGGCTCTTCCAGCGCAATGGCAGGGGCAGGTCCGTCTTCGGCAATATCGCTGAACTCTTCCGCTGCCGGTTTAAGAATCTGCCATAGCTCTGCGGTTCTGTTTTCAATGCCGAGCGCTTTGGCAAACGAGGAAAGGGAACTGTCGCTCCTGCCGCCGAGGACTTGAAGCAGATGATCGCAGACGGCAGTGAAAGCCCCGAAGGTACCGCGTTTTTTCATTTCCCTGAGCAGCACCCTCTGGTTTTCAAGGGTATAGTCATCCGCAAATTCATCGATGTGCTTATGCAGGCCGGCACAGGTCAGATAGTAGAGACAGCGGTACTGTTCGCCGATATAATCCGGCGGATTGCCTTCCATGCGGATGGGGCGGTAGCCGTCGGCATAGTATCTTTTGATCACTTCCAGGGTTGTCTGGTTGCACAGGACGCGCTCATCAAAACAGACCGAAGCCCACAGCGACGGTTTGAAATCGGCGTCGCAGCCGCGGAATAGGTAATCATATTCGAGCCGCCATTCTTCTTCGGAATGTTCTGACCATTCCGGCAGCAGTTTCATCAGTTCAAGTGCTTTTTCCCTGTCCGCAAAGAATTCCGAAGCGGCGAGGAACACGGATCTCGGCAGCTGTCTTTCAGATGCTCCGGGTGCCATGCCGAGGCGTCCCCAGAGCGCTTCGCGGATTTCACCGAGATTCGCCGGGGCGTCGATGAGGATGGCGCCTTTCAGTGTATCGCCATCATAAAAGCGTTTTTCATACGGCTGGTCAGCATTCAGCCGGTTGACCTGATAGTGAATCCGGCCGTCAGGCTTAAATTCGGTTTTGATTCCTTCACCGGTTATATCGCCAAAGGAATACACAAATATATGTTTTCCGGAGAAGATCAGTTCGCCGCCATTGTATAACCGGGCATTCCTGACTTCTTCCGATCCGGGACCGTAAACAGCGCTGAGGCCGGCAATGATACCGCTCTGTGCGGCAAAATTCCAGAGACCGGGATTGGGAGTCCACTGGATGCAGTCGCCGGCAGCCAGGACATCCGGAAGAGTCGTTTCCATCGCCTGACTGACAGTCACGCCGCGGCCGCATTCCGCGCCTGCTTCCTGCAGCAGCTTCACATCAGCCCGGATGCCGCAGGAAAGGATCACCAGATCCGCCGGGAAGGAACAGCTTTCCTCTGAGATCTTTGCGGTGACAGTGCTGACACGTCCGTTCTCACCGGCTTCGATCACGATGCCGGATACACTTGTATGGCTGTGGATTCCCTGGGCTTCCAGGCGGTTTCTGAACACAGCGGCGCTTTCATCATCCAGAAAGCGGCCGAGCAGCTTCGGCGCCAGTTCGAGCACCGTCACATTCACGCCGGCAGTTTTCAGTTCTTCCGCCAGCTCCACACCGATCACACCGCCGCCGATCACGACCGCACTTTCGGCAAAAACAATATCACGGTGGATCTTTTTCATATCGGCGATTGTGCGCACGGTATGCACACCCGCAAGATCCGCGCCGGGAATCGGGGGAACCGCCGGTGTAGCGCCGGCCGCATAAATCAGTTTGTCATATTGAATCCGGCTGCCGTCCCGGCATGTCACAAAATGCTCATCCGCATTGACCGCGGTGACAGCACAGCCCGTGCGCAGCTGAATCTTTTTTCTTTCATACCACTGTGCGGAATGCAGGCCGATGTTTCCGGCATTGAGGTATTTGATGTCCGTCTTGGAGAGAAGGGGACGCAGATATGGTTTTTCTTCTCCCGCTTCGAGAATGCAGATCTCTGCTTCAGAGGAATTCGCCCGGATCGTTTCCGCGGCGCTGACGCCGGCAATGCCGCCGCCGATAATGACATATTTCACTGCCATGGATATTCCGCCTTTCTTTCACAGTTTTCACCGAGCGTTTCATAGTCAGCAAACTGCAGACAGTGGGTCAGGCAGGCATCGACACAGGCCGGATTCTTTCCCATGGCCCGCAAGTCGGCACAGCCGTCGCACTTGGAACTGCGGCCGTCGCGGAAGCTGAGCTTCGGCGCTGCCTGGGGGCAGACCCGGGTGCAGATCCCGCAGCCGATGCATTTCTCTTTGCGGTGGCCGACGGTTCCGTCGCTTTTCCTGTACATGGCTCCGGTCGGGCAGTGCTTCACGCATTCCGCTTCGTCGCAATGGATGCAGGCGCCGGAGAAATGATAGAACGTGAGCGGATCCTCCTCTGAGTTCACCGTAACGGTGCGGCGGAAGAAGAGGCCCATTTCCAGATTGTTTTTGTCCTTGCATGCCATCTGGCATACGTTGCAGCCGATGCATTTCTTCTGGTCGTAGATAAATCCGAAACGCTTCATAGGAACTCCTTTTTGCGAAATCATGATCGATGGCAGCTGTCTGTCTGAATGTTCTGCGTACGCAGAATCACTGAAGCCTTCTGCGTCTGCCTATACTCAGTATATCTGCTGAACGGATAAAACCTGTGCGGAGTGACCTGCCTGGTTATGACGGCAGACGGACGCTGTCCATAATCACCGGCTTATTCACTGCCGGCTTTCTTCAGCGCATCGTATACTTCCGAAAGCCACTCATTATAGTGATCATACGGTGTCTCTGTCCACCAATCCAGAAGTCTGTTCAGCGACTCGGTATCTTCTTTGACACTGGTGCATTTGTACTGTTCCGGATCACGGTTGACTGTCACGGCATGATGATTGTCTTCCCTGAAGTCAATCCGGTAAATGCAGTGTCCTGTCCAGCTGCGGTGGGCAAAGAGAGCGGAGCCCTCCATATACCAGAACCACTTGTCCTCCATGGCGGAAGGAATATGGCCGCATCTCAGAACAGCCATTTCCGCATCGCTGAAAGACCGGCTGAGCACGAAGGTCTCATGCCGGGCGGGCATGGGCTCAGTTTTCCAGTCGCCGCGGCGGGCAATTCTTATTTTGTTTTTCCTGTTTTCTGTCATATATACTCCAATGCTCAGCTATTTGGGCGGGGTGCTTCACGGAGTCATCCGCGGACTTTCAGAATATCGAGGGTATGATTGGACGCTCCGATAAGATCCTGCCTCTCACAGGTTGCAAAGTGATATTCCATCCATTTCGCAAAAGTGTAATCATCCATGGCGTCAATGAATCCGCTCAGATAATGAGCGGCGCCGTCTGCCGCCACCAGTTTGACCCTGTCCACGGGGAACCCGGAATTCAGCCGCGAAATATCCTCTGTTCTGACCAGGTCAAATATTTCTTCCGGTTCGCTTCGGCAGTGCCAGTCATCCGTCAGCAGATCACTCTTTTCCGTGACATCATTCAGATGGTTTCCCAGAAACACATACTGAATGACTGTCGGCTCGTTCATGCAATAGGCGACAAGTATATATCCGCCCGGCCTGGTCACGCGCACGGCTTCAGAGAGCGCCTGTCTCTTGTCCTCTTCGGTGTAAAGGTGGTACATGGGCCCCAGCAGCATTGTCACATCAAACGATCTGTCCTTGAATGCTGAAAGATCCAGCGCGTTTCCCTGCACAGCTGTGAGCGGTTCGGTGCCGTCCAGTTTTGACCTTAGTACATCCAGATTATGCGGCACCAGTTCAACCGCCGTGACCGGATATCCTTCCTTCGCCAGTGCGATGCTGTATCTGCCGGTTCCGGCGCCGACTTCCAGAATATCGGCAGAAGGGAAACCGGAAAGGCATTCATGGATGTATTTCATTGTGGTCAGATACTCAACCTGTCCATGCTGCGACAGAAGCCGCGCGTCTTCATCCCTGTTGTTATAGTATTCCTCAAGCAGATTCATTTTTTACCTCTTCCGGCAGATCCGGCCCCGGATGCGGGTGCACGCCTGCACTGATGCGGATGGCGGGCTGTCCGCATCCTTCTGCGGACTTCATCAGTATCATTGTACAGAAATTAAGAACAATTCTTAAACAGCGGATTGAATAAAGAACTGAAAATTATTCATAATAATAAAAAAGTTTCCTGAAGGAGTTCCTTTATGAAAAAGATCATTTCATTTCTGACTGCGCTGCTGCTCAGCGTTACCGCTGTTTCTGTCTGCATGGCGGAGAATACAGAAGCTCTGGACGCATCGCTTCTGACTGTATACGCGACATATAAAGACGAAAAGGTGGATGTCACCCGTCAGGTCATGGAAATCGACGGCAGTCTTGCGGCACCGGTACAGATCCATGTTTCGATGGGCGGAGATGCCACCGGATACAAATACAGCATCATCCAGTATGACGGCAATGCAAGGACGACTGTAGCGGAATCTTCACAAACGGATTTTCAATTCTATCCGGATGATCTGAAAGTGAATACTCCGCTCTATATTTCTGTCACGGCACCGGACGGGAAAAACGCATATATTCGTATTCTGAACTTCCGCATCAATACCGGAGAAGCAGCGAAGCGGACGCCGGTGAATGTCGGAACGGAATTCGGATCCGGTGTTGTGATCGATCTTAGTGAGTTCGTGCCGGGCATGCAGTTCAATCTTCTGCCGTGCCTGATTCCGGTGACTGCTAAGGAATATCCGGACGGCCGCTATGTCGTCGGCTTCGGTGTCAATGCCTCAGATGTATCGTTCTGGAATAACGTCGCGAAGGGCACCCAGCCGGAAGATCCGGACTTAGACGACCTGCGGGAAGCGTTTGACGGCGACGGCGAGAAAAAGTCAGCGATCTCCGGAAAACAGCTGGGATGGACGATGATCGTTTCCGGCTATCTGCAGGGAAACATGAATACGAATGAGCCTCTGCGCGGCAAGCTGTCCTTCTATGTCGGCAACGGTTTTGACGTTGTCGGCCAGTATTCGATACTGACATGGGAAATCACACTGTCCGGAGGCGTGGACGGAAATTTCCAGTTCTCCTTTGTGTTCGACGATGCCAGCAGTAAATTTACTTCCAGCCGGATGCTTTCAACATCGGATGGAAAAGCGGCCTTGAGTTTTTAGGCGGTCTCGGACTGGCGAGAATCTTTACCGTCGGTCTTTACGGCGCCGGTTCCTTTGCCGGACAGAATGAGTTCTATCCGGCAGCCGGGGTGGATCATCTCATCCTGGCCGGTGAATGCGGAATAAAACTGAAAGTGTTCGGTAAAAACATACTTGTATTCAAGATCGTCTCCGGATCGCATGATTTCGTCAAGCATGAAGGAAACGGTGAGTCACTCCTTGAGGCACCGTCTGAGGACTATATAGAGGCACAGCTGCTGGCAAACGGCTACGCTTCGATCCCGCTGCTTTCCGATGAGCCGGAAGGGGAGGCGGTATGGCATACAGGCGCTGTGGATACCAATGAAGCAAACAACGCGGCGGCGCTGGCGGCCGGTCTGACGGATGAAGCGGATTATGCCACAAAGATCGCTGAAAATATCTATTCGGACAATCTGATCAAGCTCGTGCGGAGCGGTTCCAGAGCAATTCCGCAGATGACCGGGGTATTCCTCGGAAATGATTCCTCACGTCCGGCGGGCAACCGTTCCCGGCTGATGAATTTCTATTTCAACCTGGCCAATGACTTCCTTTCCGAGCCGGTATGGATCGAAGAAGATTCCGCAGACGACGGAACGGCAGACTTTGAGCCGTATGTCTTCCACGATGACACCACCAGCAATACCTTCCTTGTCTGGCGCAACGCGATGGGACCGCTTCCGGAAAAAGCATCCCTGGAAGAGATCGCCGCTGACAGCGACATATTCTTTACGGAGCTTGTAACAGGCACATCCTGGCATACAAAAGAGCGCATCACGGAATACGCGGGGGATGACAGCGGACTGTGTGCCGTCTGCGCCCGTGTCGGTGCCGACAAGGATGGCAATCCGGTTGTCTGCTGGTATACCAGCAGCGTCCATGACCCGGCCGGGGCGGACAGGTCGTTCACCCATGAGATCTGGACTGCAGAAAGAAAGAACGGCAGCTGGGTCCGCAATAAGATCACCGAAGTGACCGGCTCCGTTAAAGAAGTGTCTGTTGACTGCTTCCGCGGATCGCCGGCAGTTGCGGTCAGCTACAGAGATACCGATGGAATGGCTGTCGTGGAACTCTGGCAGTCCGGAAACAAAGTCTGGACAAAACCTTTTGCTGAAGTCGCCAGATTTGTCCATGCCGGCTTCGGTTTTACAAATCTCATCTGGTATGAACAGGGAGGGATCTGGTCACTCAGCGAAAGGATGGAGAGCAGCCGCATCACACCGAAAGATATTCCGATCCCTTCATCAAACTATGAAATCTACGGCAAATTCGGCAGCTCATCTGTCATGATCGTCGGTACATCCAACAAAGATTCCAAAGCAGATCTGTACGGTCTTCTCAGCAGCGACGGCGGTGTGAACTGGAAACGGATCAATCTGAGTGCGGTGGAGGAATTCTCCGCAGTCAATCATTCCGGCATCGCCTTCACATATGAGGATGAACCGGTCGTTGTATACAGTGTTCAGAACTACGATATCAACTATGATCCGGACAGCACCGATGCCGAAAAACTGATGAAGAGCGGCAATGTGCCGGAGACTCTGCTGAAGGGCCAGAAGGCACTGCTGGTCGGAACTGATGACGAACGTTTCACCGATACACAGACGGATCTCTATCTCAAGGCACGTGACGCCAACCGTCATGTCACGATCACCAAGGCGGTATTCCCGGAAGAAGACACTGCGATGCCGCAGCGAACGACACCTCTTCAGATCACCGTGGAAAACAACGGGCTTCTGGATGTGGATGAGATCACGGTCCTGGTGCATGACCTGCCGGTCAAGACAGTGCCCGTATCCCTGAAACCCGGTGAGACAGCGGAGCTGACGGTCGATGTGTTTGTTTCGGGATATGGCAATGATAAAGAACCGATGAAGTTCCCGGTAGCAGTATCCACGCACACCGGGAATATACCGGACAGCCGCTATACGGCAGAACTCGGCATGGGGCATCTGAGTACATTCATTGAACATGAATACATTGACGGGAAGGAACAGATCACCTATCACGTTAAAAATTACGGATTCACCAATAAATTCTACAGAGTCGTCGTAAGGGATGAAGAGGCAGACCGGACTCTGTATAACGAGTACTGGGAAATTCAATACACGCAGGAGCGGATCAATAGTTTCTCCAGTTCTTCCGGACTCTTTGTGAAAGACGGAATCAAAAAGCTGACACTGTACATTCTTCTGGATGGTGAAACGATCGAGGATGATATTCCGTCTGTGCGCAAGCTTACAGTCGTTCCGCTGGATGAGATCTACGGACAGGAGATCAATAATATTAACGATGAAAACGGGGAGGAACCAACACCGACCCCGACCCCGGCTCCGGCTCCATCACCATCAGCGGCTCCGGCTCCCACACCAACCCCGGAACCCGCACCAACCCCAAAGCCGGCACGGCGCTGGCAACCCTAGCCTATGGCATCGGCAGCTGCTGGATGTTCGTCATCGGCCTGGGCTGCGCGCTGTTCGCGGGCTCCGATGACGTGGCCGTCGTGCTCGCGCAGGCGGGCCTCGGCGTGGTCGG
>JAUNJW010000052.1 GCA_030533035.1 Erysipelotrichaceae bacterium | reverse complement strand
GCCAAGTGCGTAGCGGACTTTCACCGCCAAGCTGTTACCCATGCCAGGTACACAAGAAAAACTGACCGGATATCACATATATGTGACTCTTCCGGTCAGTCTTTTTAATACAGTCTTTCAAGTTCTGCCTGGGTGAATTCAGCCCAGGAATACTGGACCATGTATTCCCCGGCGAAACTCTGGCGGGCTTCCGGCCGGTTGGCCAGAAGTTCATAGTAATCACAGTCAATCAGCGAAGGCACAATGCCGATCATGCCGCGCCGTCTGACCAGGACGTCCCCGTACCCCAGGCCTTCCAGGGTGGCTCTTAAATCCTTGCGCAGATTCTTGAGATAGGACGTGTGGCGCTCATTGGCGTCATCCTCCCAGAGGATGGCCATGATTTCACCGTTGGTGCATAAGGAACCTCTCCTGTCGATCAGATAGGCGAGCAGTTCCTTTGTTTTTGTATAGGCGAAATGGACCGGTTCATTGTCGGCAAATACCTCAAAGTTGCCGAAGGTCTGCACCCGCAGGCGTTTTCCGGTTTCCTTGTGCATCGGATAGCGCAGGTCCTCAATTTCCTTGCGGACCTTTTCGATGGTGACAGGCTTCATGATATAGCCGCTGGCGTGGATCTTCATCGCGTCGCCGGTGTACTCGGAGTAACCGGTTGTAAAGATGATGTTGATCCGGGGATTTGTCTGTTTGAGACGTCTGGCCAGTTCCACCCCGTTGACCGGGTTCATATTGATATCCAGAAACGCGATGTC
Organism: Erysipelotrichaceae bacterium; assembly: GCA_030533035.1. GTDB lineage: Bacteria > Bacillota_I > Bacilli_A > Erysipelotrichales > Erysipelotrichaceae > Bulleidia. Next base: position 9,725 of record JAUNJW010000052.1, on the reverse strand, counting down.
TATTTCTTCCCTGGCACCGTATTCCAGCGCTTCCTGCGGATTGATGAAAGAAGCTGTTTCCGCGGATGGCAGCACCTTCTGGATCGTCCTTGTCAGGCCCTCCAGGGCAAGCTTCTCATTATCAACCGTCATGACCTTCATAAGTTTGTTTCCTCCGTGACGAGTCTGCTGTCTTTGTTCAGAATCCCGGCTGCCGTTCTCTCAGAGCGTTCCGTCAAGAAGACGGTAGTAGGGACAGATGTTTTCATAATGGCCGTCTTTCATCAGAAAGCCGCCGGGAATTGTGCCGAGCTGCACAAACCCGAGTCTTTCGTAAAGACGGCGGGCATGGGTATTGCTTTCAACGACGGCATTGAACTGAAGAACGCGGAAGCCGTGGACATATGCCTGGTGCAGGCAGTCCTTCACCAGCTGTTCGCCGATGTGCTTTCCTCTCAAATCGCTTCTTACGCAATAGGACGCGTTGCAGATATGCCCGCATCTGCCGACGTTGTTGGGATGAAGAATATAGAGACCGTAAACAGTGTCCCCCTCGCAGGCGACCGCCGTATGGGTCTGGGAGCCGAAAAACAGGCTGCCGCTTTCACGATCCAGGATTTCGGTCTGGGGAAAGGCAATGCCTTCTTCCACAACCTCATTCCAGATGGAGATCATCTGGTCCAGGTCTTCTTCGCGGTACTGTCGTATTTCAGTCATTTCAGCCGATCAGTGTGCTGAGATCTGTGTATTCAATGTCGTCGTAGCTGTCAGCCAGGGACTTGCAGGTGACAAAGCCCTTGTATGTATTGACAGCGGATGAAATAACCGCGCTGTCACGGCAGGCCTGTTCAAAGCCCTTCGCCGCCAGTGTCAGGCCGTATCTTTCAGTCGCGTTGGTCAGCGCGATGGTGGAAGTGCGGGGAACCGCGCCCGGCATATTGCCGACACAGTAATGGACAACGCCGTCTTCAATGTAGACAGGATCATCATGGGTTGTGACTCTGGAAGATTCGCCGCAGCCGCCCTGGTCGATGGCGACGTCGACAAAGACCGCGCCGTCCTTCATCTCAGGCAGATACTTCTTCTTGAACAGCTTCGGTGTGGAAGCGCCCGGGATCAGAACGGAACCGATGACCAGGTCAGCGCCGATGACTGCCTTTTCGACATTGGAGTCTGTGGAAACAAGAGTCTGGATTCTGGAACCGAACAGGTTGTCCAGTTCTTCGAGTCTCTTCAGGTTGATATCGAGGATTGTGACGTCCGCGCCCATACCGGCCGCGATCTTGCACGCGTTCATGCCGACTGTGCCGCCGCCGAGAATGACAACGTGGGCTTTGGGAGTGCCCGGAACACCTGCCAGCAGGATGCCTTCGCCGCCGAATCTCTTTTCAAGATACTTGGCGCCTTCCTGGATGGACAGACGGCCGGCGATCTGGCTCATCGGGGCCAGCAGCGGCAGGCTGCCGTCCTTTTCCTGCAGTGTCTCATAGGCAACAGCGGTGATCTTCGCTTCCCTGAGCGCGTCGAGCTGGCCGCGGTCAGCCGCCAGGTGGAAGTATGTATAAAGAACAAGTCCTTCACGGAAGTATTTGTATTCTTCTTCGAGCGGTTCCTTGACCTTGACCATCATGTCGACGGCAGCCCAGACGTCCGCCGGGTCATTTACGATCTGCGCTCCGGCAGCTTCGTATTCCTGATCCGCGAAACCGGAACCGATGCCTGCGCCTGCCTCAATCATGACAGTATGGCCGGCATTCACATAGCTTTTGACATTGTCCGGGGTCAGTCCCACTCTGAATTCGTTGTTTTTGATTTCCTTGACGCATCCGACTTTCATAAATTTATTCTCCTGTTCTAAGTCTTCTATGAAAAATGGAATCACCAGATTCCATTTTATGCAGTTTACTCAGCCTTGCTGAACATATCCTTGGTGAGGCCGCATACCGGGCAGACCCAGTCCTCGGGGATATCTTCAAACGCTGTTCCCGGTTCGATTCCGCTGTCGGGATCACCGAGTTCAGGGTCGTAAACATATCCGCACGGGCAAACGTATTTATCCATTGAAAAGTCCTCCTTCTCCCTATGATACACGATTCAGCGGTTTAAAGGAAGAAAGAAGCAAAGCGCTTTCAGACGGCTGTTATGCAGGGCAAAAAGAAAGGACCTGAATATTCAGATCCTCAGTGTTCCTTAAAGCTCGTTGTCCATTTTCTGGATCAGGGCCAGAAGCAGATCCAGCGCGTGGCGGATGGCAAACTCGCTGTAATCAGAATCCTTGGCCGGAACCACCCATCTCTCACCGGAGAATTCCAGTTCCTCGTTGCAGGTGATCAGCCACTTGTCAGCGCGGATGGAGTTGATCTTGACTGCGATTTCAGGATTGACCCGGAATGCCTGGCCGATAATACTCAGGAAGATAAACAGGTCGCCCTTGGCAACGCGGTAATCATCTTCCAGCTGGCGGTCGGTGATGACGACTTCCTTGCCGTACAGCATGAGCTCTGTTCTCAGATAGTGGGCAAGAGGTCTTGTATATCCCTGGGCGAAAAGATAAATACGCTTCGCCTTCATGACCCGGTATGCGAGTTCGCGCATGCGGTCCTGGCCGATTCTCTCTGTGGTGTATTCGATGGTTTCAATCTTGCGCCGTGTCATTGACTCAATATTTTCGGCAAGACTTTCTTCATCAGCGAAGAGAATTCTTCTGTATGACGCCATAGGAGCGAATTTGCGGCACTGTTCACGGAAGTCACGATAATCCTCAAAGCCCATTGACTTCACCAGTCCCGAGAGCAATGTAGGCGAAACGCCGCACTGCTCAGCTGTTGTTTTAAGTGTCTGTGATGAAATCACAGAGAGGTGATCTTTGAGCCAGGCGGCTGTGTTGTAATCAGAACTTCCCTGATCTTCGCGGCTCAGTATTTCGTCCAGTCTTTCGGTAATCATGAGATAAGTATACTTAAAAAATTCACAAATTCATACAATCATTCTGCATAAAAGAAAAAGAAAACAATGTTTACCCTGTTTCGGGGTGTTATCATAAAGCCGTAAAAGAAAAAAGGAGTTCGCAATATGAGTATTCTTGTTACCGGCGGCGCCGGCTTTATCGGCAGCCACACATGCGTTGAACTGATCAACAGCGGATATGACGTTATCGTCGCTGACAACCTCTATAATTCAAAAGCCATGGTCATCGACCGGATTGAAAAGATCACCGGCACAAGGCCGAAGTTCTATGAAATCGACATCTGCGACAGAGAAGCGCTGAATGCCCTCTTCGAAAAAGAAAGCATCGATGCCGTCATTCATTTCGCCGGCTACAAGGCTGTCGGCGAATCCACCAGAAAGCCGATTGAGTATTATTACAACAACCTGGTATCCACCCTCATCCTGACAGACGTCATGCGCAGCCACGGCTGCAAGAAAATCGTCTTCTCCTCTTCCGCGACGGTTTACGGCGATCCGGCCTTCATCCCGATCACAGAAGAATGCCCCAAGGGCATCACAACCAACCCTTATGGCGAAACCAAGTCGATGCAGGAAAGAATCCTGACCGACATCTGGAAAGCTGACACTGACTGGACTGTCATGCTGTTAAGATACTTCACCCCGATCGGTGCCCATGAGAGCGGCCTCATCGGCGAAGACCCCAAAGGCATTCCGAACAACCTGCTTCCCTATGTGGCCCAGGTCGCTTCCGGCAAGCTGGAAAAGGTTCATGTCTTCGGCAATGACTATGACACACCGGACGGAACCGGTGTCCGTGACTACATCCACGTCGTCGACCTGGCCAAAGGCCATGTCAAGGCGATCGAAGGAATGGAAAAGCTGGACGGCGTCAACATCTTCAACCTCGGCACAGGCACAGGATACAGTGTTCTTGACATCATCAAGGCCTTCTCCGAAGCATGCGGCAAGGAACTGCCGTATGTGATTGACCCGAGACGTCCGGGCGACATCGCCACATGTTATTCCGATCCTTCCAAAGCCCTGGAAGTTCTCGGCTGGAAAGCGGAAAAGAACCTGGAAGACATGTGCCGTGACGCCTGGAGATGGCAGTCGCAGAATCCGGACGGCTACGCTGAATAATCCGGTATGCTCGCAAAAAACGAAACGCCGAAAGCAGATATATATGAAAACTGGCCGGCCTCTTATTACGAAGAGGACAGCCTGATTCAGAGAAAAGCATATCTTGATCAGTATCTCCTTGAACACCCTGAATCAGAAAGCGATCTGAGAAGAAAATCCATTCTGGACAGAAGACTGTCTGTCAGGGGAAAACAGGAAACCGATCAGTTCATCCGCGCCTGGATGATGATCAGAATCTGTGAGAATGACCGGATTTCCTTTCTCAACCGGAAATCAAAGGAAAGAGAACTTCGGGAAAACCTGAGCCGGCTCTGTATCCTTGATTTTGAGAGGAGTGATGAACTGATCCGCGAATGGCGTGATTTTGCCAGGAAATACCTGATCATCTGCTGTGAATCCCATTCTTACCGGACAGCCGCCTTCGGGCTGATTCCGATGAATGATGCGAAAACAGCCATCCGTATTGCCCGGGAAATTGACAACGTCACCCGGATCATCCCTTCCCGTTTCAATCTCGAAGAGGAATGCGCCGCCTTCCGGGATACAGTGATTGATGTATACTGTTCGCTTCTGGAAAACGGCCGTGAATACTGGCAGAGCTATATCAGCTGAAAAAAGCAGTGCTTCACGCACTCATCTGTGCGGGCACTGCTTTCATTTTCTTTCAGGCGTTCAGCTGTTTAAATCTTTCTGAAGACCGGGATGGAGTCAATCGGCGCTTCAGCGTGAACTGTCTGCTGTCCTTCGTATATCTTATGGTCCCTGATGTCTTCCCATCTGCCGGCCGGCAGGTAGACATCTCTTTCAAATGTATCCTCATACAGGATGGGAGCGACGAGATATTCAGGACCGAACATGTACTGGTCATACAGATTCCAGCACTTTTCATCGTCCGGGAATTCATAGAACATGGCCCTTAACAGCGGTGAACCGTTTTCTGAAGCCTCTCTGTAAAGAGACGCGATGTAGTCATGCATGGAAAGACGGAGATCTAGATATTTCCGCATGATCCGGAAGTTCTCCTCCCCATAGCTCCACAGCTCGTTGGAATGGCCGGTATGAAGATAGCCGCCGCCGAAGTCCCTGTCATCCAGCGGTTTGATGTCAATCGGTCCTCTTTCACCGTGCATGCGCAGCACTGCGGTGAAGACAGCGAATTCATACCATCTGATCAGAAGCTGATGGAATCTGGGGTCATTGCAGTCATCCGTCATGAAGCCGCCGATATCGGTTGTCCACCAGGGAATCCCGGCCAGGCCCATGTTGATGCCGCACTGCAGCTGGTCACGGAAGGACTCGAAGGTGCTCGGCACATCGCCCGACCAGATCACATTGCCGTATTTCTGCGAACCAGCCCAGCCGGACCTTAACAGGTTGACCGGCTTTTCTTTTCCGTCCCTGACCTGATTGTCATAGATCGCACGGCTGTAATACTGCGGATAAATTGCGGAACAGGAAAGTGCCGGTCCGATGTGATATCGGTAATGGTCAAAGTCATATTTGACAAAGTCAGGCTCGGCGTTGTCCAGCCAGACCATGTCTATGCCAAGATCGAGATAATTCTTCTTCACTTTCTGATACAGATAATCAGAAGCTTCCGGATTGGTGACGTCAATCTCAACACAGTCGCCCTGATAGTCATATGTCTGCGCCCCGCCCCTTTCGGTTCTGATCAGAAGACCTCTTTCATACATTTCAGCGAAGTTTTCACTCTTCTTGTCAACCGAAGGCCAGACGGAAACACACACCTTGATTCCCATCCCGTGAAGCTCATCCACCATGGCTTTGGGATCCGGCCAGTATGTTTCATCAAAGCGCCAGTCGCCCTGATAGGGCCAGTGGAAGAAATCGATGACGATCACATCAACGGGCACATTGTGTTCTTTGCAGGCACGGGCGGTTTCCAGAACTTCCTGCTGGGTGCGGTAGCGCAGCTTGCACTGCCATAAGCCCATCATGTCTTCCGGGAATTGAGGCGCCCGGCCGCTGACGGCGGTATAGTTTTCGATCAGTTCTTTCGGTGTATCCGCCGCGGTCAGCCAGTAATCCAGCTGCTTTACCGCTTCCGCTGTGAACTCGGTGATATTCATGCCGAAGGAAGCCCTGCCCACGGAGGGATTGTTCCATAAGAATCCGTAGCCTTTTGAGGAGATCATAAACGGCACAGTCACCTGGGAATTGCGCTGTTCAAGATCCAGGATACAGCCCTTGAGATCCGTGTTGGCCTGCTGGTACTGGCCCATGCCGAAAATCTTCTCATGGGGATCAGAATCAAATATCTGGACAATCCGGTAGTCGCCGCCGATATACGGGGTATATTCCCTGTTTATGTATTTGAGACATCTGCTTTCCTTTGTGAGCGTGCCTTCATAATTGCGGAAGTATTCTCTTAAAAGAAGTTCTCCGTCTTTATAAAAGGCTATGACGCCCTGGGGATTGACCCGGGCGGAAAGCCTGCCGTTGGTGATGACAGCTGTCTTTTCACTGATTTCGACCCTTGTTTCAGGAGAAGACACTTTCTCACTCAGGGCCCAGTCATGGTCTGTGAATGAGGGATACAGCGTGCTTCTGACCCTGAGGGCATTCCTGCCCCAGCCTTCAATCCGCAGTGTTTCGTACTGGTGTTTTACAATAAGAACATTGTTTTCGCTGATAAACATATCCGCCTCCGCTTATTCAGAATGATGATTTTAAATCTGTTTCCTCCTTAAAAGAATACTACGAAAAAGATGATCCTATTCAGTACCATCTGATTGAATTTCCTAGAGATTCGCTTTTGTTTCGCAGTAGGCGCAGCGGTAGATTCTGTTTTCCCTGTCGGTCAGACGGAACTCGTGGACGATCTCCTGCTCGGTTGTTGTGATGCAGCGGGGATTTTTGCAGCGGAGGACATTGATCAGCGTCTTCGGCAGATCCAGCTTTTTCTTTTCCACGATTTCGCCGTTTTTGATCATGACGACGGTAGCCTGGGGATCCACAAAGCCGACCAGATCCAGATTGAGGTCGAATTCCTTGTCAATCTTGATGATGTCCTTGCGGCCGAGTTTGCTGGAGGAGACATTTCTTAACAGGGCGACGGAGCAGTCGAGGCTGTTGAGGTCAAGCAGCTCATAGAGCTTCATGCCGTTGCCGGCACTGATGTGGTCAATGACGATTCCGTTCTGGATTGAGTCGATATTCATATTCTTCCGGCCTCCTTGAGCAGTTTGAGCATAAGCGCCATTCTCATGTATTTGCCGTTGAGCACCTGCTTGAAGTAGCAGGCCCTCGGGTCATCATCGATGGCGACACTGATTTCGTTGACACGCGGCAGCGGATGCATGACAATCATGTCTTTTCCGGCGTTCTTCATTTTTTCCGGTGTCAGGATATAGCTGTCCTTGAGTCTGAGATAATCTTCTTCATTGAAGAAACGTTCTCTCTGCACTCTTGTCATATACAGGACGTCAAGCTCAGGCATCGCGCCTTCCAGATCGGTTGTCTGCACGTAGGGGATCCCCTGCTTTTTCAGAACATCCTTTTTGACATAGCTGGGCACCTTGAGTTCTTCCGGGGAAATCAGAACCATTTTCAGTCCCTTGTAGCGGGACATGGCATTGATCAGGGAATGGACGGTACGGCCGAATTTCAGGTCGCCGCACACGCCGATGGTCAGATTTTCGAAGGTTCCTTTTTCCCGGTAGATCGTCAGCAGGTCCGCCAGGGTCTGGGTCGGGTGGTTGTGGCCGCCGTCGCCGGCATTGATCACCGGTACAGAGGCAGCTCTGGAAGCCACCAGCGGCGCGCCTTCCTTGGGGTGGCGCATGGCAATGATGTCGGCGTAGCAGCTGACTGTCTTGACAGTGTCAGCCACGCTTTCACCCTTGGCTGCCGATGAGCTCTGGGCTTCCGAGAAACCGAGAACATTTCCGCCGAGTTCATACATGGCCGCTTCGAAGCTCAGCCTTGTCCTGGTGCTCGGCTCAAAAAACAGGGTGGCCAGCTTTTTGCCATGGCATGCCCCGGAATATCTGTCCGGGTGAGCGATGATGTCCTGCGCGGTCTGGATCAGTTCGTCGAGTTCCTCAACGGAAAGGTCCAGAATGTCAATGATGCTTCGCATAAGTTCCTTCTCCTCCAACTGTTCAAAAAAAGATTTCCGTCATGACTGACTCACAACGGAAATCTGAAATAACAAAACCTGTACGTTTTTCATGAAATCATTCGGGTGTCTGTCTGCCTTGATGTACTTCATGTTTTCTCTATCCTAAGGACTGAAGATATCTAACACCGAAATGATTTGTCTGTCAATGCTCAAATTCAGCGGCAACCTGCTTCAGAAGCTCACGGATGGGCAGATGCTGGGGACATACCCTTTCGCACTTTCCGCAGCGGATGCAGTCAGAAGCCCTGCCGTTGTTTACGGTCAGGACATTGCTATAGTAATAATCCGGATTCCAGCCGCCGAAGCTTTTCTTTGTATTGTAGTTGGAGAACATGTCGGGAATCAGGATCGACTTTGGGCAGGAGCTTTCCTCGATGCAGTAGCGGCAGGATGTGCAGGGGATCATATTCTTGGAATTGAACACATCGCACACTCTGCGCAGAGCTTCAAATTCAGTTTCACTCAGCGGCTTGAAATCAGACATATAAGAAAGGTTGTCTTCCATCTGTTCCAGATCAGACATGCCGGACAGAACGACCCGGATATTCTTGAAGGAAGCCGCAAAACGGATTGCATAGGACGCGTTGGAACCGCCGCCGAGTTCATCGATGATGGCCTGGGCGTCTGCCGGCAGAGTCACAAGACTGCCGCCTCTGACCGGTTCCATGACCAGAACCGGCTTGTCATGTTTCTCACAGACTTCATACACTTTGCGGGCCTCAACCGATGCGCTGTCATAATCCAGATAGTTGAACTGGATCTGGACGATTTCAATATCCGGATATTCCGTGAGGATCTGATCCAGGACAGCCGCCTTGTCATGGAAGGAAATGCCTACATGCTTCACTCTGCCTTCCTTCTTCAGTTCAAAGGCTGTTTCATAGGCGCGGCATTTCTTGTATTTCTCAAAGATGGCACTGTTCTGGGCGTGCATCAGATAGAAGTCAAAATACTCAACCCCGCAGGCTTCCAGCTGTTTTTCAAACAGGGGTCGGATCTCTTCCTCTTTGTTGAAATAGCTTCCTGTCAGCTTGTCGGTGAGAATATAGCTTTCTCTGGGATATCTGGAAGTCAGGCACTCTTTCAGTGCCTTTTCGCTCTTGCCGCTGATATAGCCATGGGCGGTGTCGAAATAATTGAATCCCTTCGCAATGAAGGCATCGACCATCTTTGTGAATTCTTCCGTATCGACCTCACCGTCCTTCATCGGCAGACGCATACAGCCGAAACCGAAATTCTTTTTAATAAATTCAAACTTTTCCATGGAGTCCTCCTTTTCTCACTCTTCCACTTACAGTTTAACCATACCTGTATGCAAATAAAATCCCGTTCACTTATCAAATGAATCAGTAAAACCGATTTACCTTCCGGCCTGATCAATAAAAAAAACCGGATTCCGCCTGAATAAGCGGTTTCCGGCATTGGCTGATCACCTTCAGAAGCAGGATTTAATTTTCAGTATCCGCAGAATCAGAACCTTTCTGCTTCAGAACCAGTTTGATCACCAGCGGGT
>JAUNJW010000249.1 GCA_030533035.1 Erysipelotrichaceae bacterium | reverse complement strand
AAACAGTATTCACATCCGCAAAAAACGGGCTTTCTGCGCCCGTTATGCATTATGCCGCAATGTCTTTTTCCAGATCGATGATCACGTCATTTTCCCGCCGCACCGCGAACCAGAGCTTGGTGCCGTCAGCGTCCGGGTCTTCCTCAGTCTCCTGCAGCCGGATCACCTCAAACCCGCGTTTTTCCAGAATCGTTTTATTGCGCATGCGGTCAGGCTCGTCTTTTTCAAAACTGTAATGATACGGCGTGCTGACGGCGTCCGGACCGTAGACGGCGATATCCGGATCCAGTGAAAACGAGGTATACAGGACCGCGCTGCCGCTGACAGAGCGCAGGGCAAACTCCCGCATGATTTCATCCATGACCGTAAAGATTCCCTGTCTGCGGAACACTTTTGTCACATAGGCGTTTGAGTACAGCAGCGCCTCCCCTTTGGCATTGATTTTTTCCCCTGACGGCGGGTATGGAACCTCTGGAAACATGACGGCGCACAGGGTGTAATGGGAAAGATACATCCAGTCGCTCTCGTCACAGAGTTCATCAAACAGGGCCGTGCTGGAAAGCAGATCAGAAACGCTGCAGTGAACAGCCGAACAGTCGGCGATGATTCTCATCCCGTCATCATAGACAAGCAGGACAATTCTTTCGCTGGCTGTTTCCGGCCAGCTGAAGACACAGTAGACAAAGCCGTGTGCATCCTCCTCCACGTTCCAGTCCGCCTCTTCCCGCGGTTTTGAAAGATATTTCTCCATCATCGTCTGCACGCTCTCCGGCAGCCAGCGTTCAAGAAGTTTCAGTGATTTTTCAAGGTAAACGGATTCTCTGTATCTCATCGCCACAATCATAGCAGAAGATGATGGATATCCGCACAGATCGTATCGTCACCGCCCATAAAATAAGGTACAATTCAGACAGAAGATAAACGGAGGTTTATATCATGCATTGCACCAAGCAAATTCTCAGCGACCTGATCTGGACAGGCGCTGATGACAGGAGACTGACCTGCTTTGAAGGCGTCTACGGCGTCCCGAACGGTGTTTCCTACAATTCCTATCTGCTGCTGGACGAAAAGACTGTCCTGTTCGATACAGTCGACAAGGCTGTCGCCCGCACATTCTTTGAAAACGTCGCCTACGGACTCGGCGGCAGAAAGCTTGACTACCTGGTCATCCATCATATGGAGCCGGATCACGCCGCGACAATTGAAGATCTGATTTACAGATATCCTGACACTGTCATCGTCTGCAACGCCAAGATCCAGCAGATGCTCGGCCAGTATTTCGACTATGACATGACCGGCAAAATCATGACTGTCAAGGAAGGCGACGTCCTCAATACCGGCCGCCATGAACTGACATTCGTCAATGCCCCGATGGTTCACTGGCCCGAAGTCATGATGAGCTATGACAAGACGGACAAAATCCTCTTCACCGCCGACGCCTTCGGCACATTCGGCGCCCTCAACGGCCGCATCTTCGCGGATGAAGTGGACTTCATGCACGACTGGATCGACGAGGCCAGAAGATATTACACCAACATCGTCGGCAAGTACGGTCCCCAGGTCCAGATGGTTCTGAAGAAAGCCGCTGCCCTGGAAATCAATTATGTCTGCCCTCTGCACGGCTTCGTGTGGAGAAAGCACTTCGGCGACTTCCTGGAGAAATACAATCTCTGGAGCACATACACACCGGAAGTCAAAGGCGTCTGCCTTGCCTACGCGAGTGTCTACGGACATACGGAAAACATGGCCAATATCCTGGCCGGCAAGCTGAGCGACAGAGGCGTCCCGGTTGAGATGTTCGACACATCCGTCATCCCTGCCAGCTACATCGTTGCCAGCGCCTTCCGCAACTCGCACCTTGTCTTTGCGGCAACCACATACAACGCCGGCATCTTTGTCACGATGGAAAACCTGCTCCATGACATCGTCGCCCACAATCTGAAGAACCGGAAGGTTGCCCTGCTTGAAAACGGCTCCTGGGGCCCGATGAGCGGCAAGCTGATGAAAGAGCTTCTTTCAAAACTGCCGGGAACCGAATTCATCCAGGAACCTGTCACCATCAGATCCTCGCTCAAGGAAGGAACGCTCCCTGAACTCGACGCCCTGGCTGACGCCATCGCAAAGGACATCAATCCTTCCTTCGGCGAAAAGAAGGAAGCAGCCGCTCCCGCCGCGGCGCCCGCTGCCCCGGCTGAAGTCGTCAAAGCTGAAGTCAGCGTTGACCCGACTGCCTTCTTCAAGTTCTCCTACGGTCTGGAAATCCTGACATCCGCCCTGGATGGCAAGGACTACGGCTGCGTGATCAACAGCGCCGCCCAGGTTTCCGAAGGCGATCTCAAGAAAGTCGCTGTCTCCGTCATCAACAAGAACAACACCGCTGACATAATCAAAAAAGCCGGAAAGTTCAATGTGTCTGTCCTGACTGAGGACGCGCCGTTCTCCCTGTTCAAGCACTTCGGCTTCCAGTCCGGCCGCGACGTTGACAAGTTCGCTGACGCCGCCTACAGCGACAGGCTGGCCAACGGCATCCGCTACATCCCCGAATTCACCAACGCGGTCTTCGGATGCGAAGTCATCCAGGCAATCGACCTCGGCGTCTCCACCCTGTTCATCGCCAACGTCACCGAGGCAAAGGTTCTCTCCAATGCCCCGAGCGCGACATATGCCTACTACCACGCCCACATCAAGCCGAAGAAGCAGCCGGCTGCCGCTGAGCAGAAAGAAGGCTGGAGATGCACCATCTGCGGCTACTTCGTGGAAGGCCATGACCTGCCGGATGACTATGTCTGTCCGTTATGCAAGCACGGCAAGGACGCCTTTGAATATGTCCCGGCTGTGACTGTCACAAAGAAGAAGGGCTTCATCTGCAAGATCTGCGGCTACTTCGAACCGTTTGAAGGCGACCAGCTGCCCGCTGATTACCAGTGCCCGATCTGCAAGCACGGCAGAGACGACATGGAGCCCGCTGAGCAGTAAATCTGTTTTTCCAAAGGATTCCGTCAGTAAAGGCGGAGTCCTTTTTTTGCATAAGAAAAGAGCACGCGGCCGCGTGCTCTTTTTCCGTAAAGCAATTAAAGATCAGAGAGGTCGTCGCCGTTGGATGCGATGACTTTCTTGTACCAGAAGAAGGAATCCTTTCTGGAACGGGCCATGGAGCCCTTGCCTTCATCATCCATATCGACATAGATGAAGCCGTATCTCTTTCTCATTTCACCGGTGCCGGCGGAGACAACGTCGATGCAGCCCCAGGTGGTGTAGCCGATCAGATCTACGCCGTTCTGGATTGCTCTGTCCATGGCTTTGATGTGCTCACGGTAGTAATCGATTCTGAACGGATCATGGATAGAACCGTCTTCCTCAACGGTGTCATAGGCGCCAAGACCGTTTTCAACGACCATGACCGGTTTCTCATAGC
>JAUNJW010000248.1:3015-3435 GCA_030533035.1 Erysipelotrichaceae bacterium | reverse complement strand
AGAGTATGAGTATCTGTGCCTTCTGTATGACCGTATTCCGACACTGCCGTAGTCCCTGCAGAAAGATTTCGGAATTTTCAGACATCTCTGGCAGAACATTGCCCACAGAGTTGCCAGAACCAGACTGTGAAAAAGAAAAAGCTGCGGCAGCCTCACCTTGTCCGGGCGGGAATTGCCGCAGCTTTCTGTCTGCGCAGTCAGATTATTCTTCAGTGTTTTCTTCGTCTTCTTCAGCGGCCAGGGGAATTTCCTGTGTCAGGTCAATATCATCCTCGGCGGGATCCTCAGCAGCAGGCATTTCCTCAGCACTCTCCAGACAGAGCATCGTCACTTTGCCGTCCGTCACGCGCACCGCAGAGCGGGCGACGTCCGCAGCCACATTTCCGCCGCCGATGACAACAACATCCCCCCGGAGCTTTA
>JAUNJW010000248.1:0-3005 GCA_030533035.1 Erysipelotrichaceae bacterium | reverse complement strand
CCTCGAAACCGCTCGTCGTCATACCGGCGGCTTTCCTCGGCGGCGGGATCTTCTTCCTCAGCAGCGGGTTCGTCAGCTGCTTCAGGAGCGGTCTTTTCTTCTTTTTCCTTATCTGCGTCTTCCAGGGATTTTTCGACTTTTTCGGCAAGTTTGACGGATGAAACAAATGTGGCAGCTGCGATCGCGGCGGCGCCGGCCGCAGCGATTGTGAGTTTAACTAAAGATTTCAGCATGTACGCCTCCTTTTTTTGACCGTCGGTCAATTACAATTTCATTATAACCGCAGATGCGTGCATGTAAAGGACAGGAATCATCAGATTCTTTAAGATCGTTTCAACGAAGCCTCAGTTTTGTTATTCTTTGAATAATACAAATAACGGGAGATTATGACAATGACAGAAAAACATTTACCGTATATGGAAGAATTCGCGGCGTATCTGAGAGATACAGAAGGGCTTGCAGAACGTACTGTGTACCGGCATATAAACAACGCCGAGTTTTTTCTCAGTTACATGTCAACGCATTTTTTCATTGCGGATCATGACTGCGATGCGGATGAACTCCCCATCGACGCGGCACTGATCAGCAGAGGACCGGATTTTCTGTATGAATTTTTCGGTTATTTTTTGCCGTACAAAGCCGTGAGCTCACCGGCTGAGCTGCGCACAATCGGCGGCAGTGTCAAAAAGCTCTATCGCTTTTTTGGACTGAAAGGGCTTGTCTCACAGGAAATCGCGGATGATGTGATTATCACGATCAAGGATGAAATACCGGGCTGGATGGACCATTTCGGTAATATTTACTGATCAGGCAGCAGTTCAGCTGAAAATGAAAGGAACCGGCCTGAGCGGTTCCTGACATGGGAAATATTACTTCGCATCATTCCGATGCGAGGTTTTTCTTATAGGCATTTCCAAACTCTTCCATGGATTTGATGATTGGCCGCATGGATTCTCCAAGTTCTGAAAGGGCATATTCCACTCTGGGCGGAACTTCCGCGTAAACGGTTCTGGTGATGAGGCCGTCTTCTTCCATGGAGCGCAGAGAGTCAGTAAGAACCTTCTGGCTGATTCCGTCCAGATCCTTCCGCAGTTCATTGAAGCGCCAGGGTCGGGCCATCAGATTGCGCAGGATGAGAAGCTTCCATTTGGATCCGATCAGGGAAACCGTTGTTGCGACAGGGCAGGCTGGCATTTCGTCTTTTGTTTTCATAAAAACTCCTTCGGTATCTAAATTATATGCAGTTTAACATGCAATATTGCGGAATAAATTCAATATAACGAAAGGTAACCATAAAAAAGCTCCTGATTTCATCAGCCGCTGTACATCAGATTCTGCCGGTCACAAAAAGGTAACCAGACCACAAAAAAGTGCGTACTTTTCCGGATGTATGAATTCATACAGAATATAGATGCAGCAAGGGGGAAGCAGTCATGACCGATATGCTTGAAACAATCAAAAACAGACGGGCCATCCGCAGATACAAAGCGGATCAGATCACAGATGAGGAACTGAACAAAATCCTTGAAGCAGGCATTTACGCACCGAGTGCCGGCGGCGGCCAGAGACCGGTGATTGTTGCCCTGCAGAACAGAGATCTTTCCGCTGAACTGGGACGGATCAATGCGGCAGCCATGAAACGGACGAAGGCAGGCCATGTGTCCAGTGAACAGCCAAGCATTATCGATGATCCGTCACTTCCGAGCGGTTTCTATGGCGCTCCCACTGTCTGCGTTATTTTCTCCAGAGAAAACTATATCTATTCCATGCCGGATTCCTTCTGCTGCGCTGAGAACATGATTCTTGAAGCGGCGGACCTGAATGTCGCTTCCGCCATCATCGGCAGGGCAGAGCAGACATTCGATACTGAAACCGGCAGAAAGCTTATGAAGGAATGGGATATTCCGGAAGACTACATCGCAAGATGCTTTGTCATTCTGGGCTACATTGACGGACCGTATCCTTCCGTGAAACCGAGGAAGGAAGGGAGAATCAGGATTGTCCGTTAATTCAATGAAGAAGGCAGCTGCTGCCCTGGCGGCATTGCTGGTCCTGGGCGGCTGCGCGCAAAAACAGCAGGAGGAAACCATGTCAAAGGATACCTATGCAGAAACAATGAACTTCTTCCAGTCGCTGGATTTTGAAAACGGTCTGGATGTGGTTGTAAAGACATTCGGAAGATATCCGCTGCAATACGCGGCGACCGTCGGTCTCGACGGCAGCGCCCAGGTCAGGCCGATTGAATTCAAATTTGAGGAAGACGGAGTACTCTATTTTGATACCGTTGTTTTCTATACATCTTACAAGGAACTTCAGGCCAATCCGTACATCCAGGTGTGCGTCTGTGATCAGGAAACCATGACCTATGTCCGTCTTGGCGGAAAGGTCAATTTCACCGATGACAAAGAGATCATCGACAGATGCTTTGAAGCCAGCCCTGTGCTGACTTCCCAGTTCGGCGACAAGAGAGAGTATGTGATCGGCTACTATCTGACGGAAGCCTGGGCGGAATTCGAATCTTTTGCCGAGGAGCTTCCTTCCCGCAAATACACACTCACAAACAAATACGACCATCAGTAACAAAAAGGTAACCAGGCCACAAAAAAGTGCGTACTTATTGCAAACACAGTACGCATTTATATTGGAAACAGCAGAAAACCTGCAAAAAGAAAGGGGGCTGCTATGGGAATGGAAACAAAAGCCCGTTTCCGGGTTGATAAAGACAAATGTATTAAATGCGGACGTTGCATCAATACCTGTTCCGGTATGGTGCTTGAATTTGGTGAAGACGGGTATCCGCGGATGAAGGAGTTTGAACGCTTCGGCTGGCGGGGATGCTGGCGGTGCCAGCACTGCCTGGCTGTCTGCCCGCAGGGTGCAATCTCCATTTTCGGCAAAGAGCCGGAAGACTCTCTTCCTCTTCCCCCAAAGGAAATGGGCCTGTATATGGAGGAACTGCTGGCTTCAAGAAGATCATGCCGGAGATATCTGGATCAGAATGTCGA
>JAUNJW010000051.1 GCA_030533035.1 Erysipelotrichaceae bacterium | reverse complement strand
AGAACGGCTGCAGAGCGGCCTGGATCAGGGATTTGCGTATTATCAGGAAAAAGGCAATGAAGCCCTGTCTTACTACAGACGGCTGCAGGATCTTTCCCGCTTCGCCCGCACAGATGTCAGTGAAATCCGTTCCAGCGGCTACGTCGTTGACGCCATGGAAGCTGCCGTCTGGTGCCTGATTACGGAAGACTCACTGGAAAAGTCCCTGCTCAAAGCTGCCAATCTCGGGGATGACACGGATACCGTGGCAGCGATCGCGGGCGGCCTGGCAGGACTGTATTACACAGCTGCCGCTGTTCCTGAACAGTGGTACGGTGCCATTCAGAACAGGGAACTGGTTGAATCCTTCTTCTGATTCATCTGTTATTCGGTCTTTGTTCAGTCTTCTTTCACCTGCGTCAGTCAGAATGACACCGTGAAAGGAGAAAATCCATGAAAGCAAAAAAGACACTCTATGCGGTGATGGCTGTCCTGCTGGCTGCCGGCTGCGCCCAAGGCACAGCTGCCGCGGAAACAGAGGAAACCGAACAGACGGAAGTCACGGCAGAAACCGGGGAAACATCGGAAGAAACGCCGGAGCTGACAGAATACAGCGATACAGAAGACGGCGGCCATGCCATTGAAGCAGATGGAGAGGCTGCTTCATACTCATACATTAAGGTATCAAAAAGCGGTGACAGCGATGGCGATGAGGCGGACTTCTACGGATCCAACGCGGCGGTCTACGCATATAACGGCGCTGAACTGACAATCGAAAATGCCGAAATTGAAACGGACGGCAGACACGCCAATGCCGTCTTCAGCTATGGTGAAGGAACGGCTGTGACAATTTCCGACTCCGTGATCCACACGTACGGCAGCTGTTCCGGCGGCCTGATGACAACCGGCGGCGGAACAATGAACGCGGAAAATCTGACTGTCATTACCGAAGGCAATTCCTCGGCAGCCATCCGTTCAGACAGAGGCGGCGGTACAGTCACCGTGACCGGCGGGTATTATGAAGCAAACGGCAAGGGTTCCCCGGCCATCTATTCAACCGCCGACATCACTGTCAATGACGCTGAGCTTGTATCCACCAGCGCCCAGGGCGTGGTGGTGGAAGGAAAGAACTCAGTCACCCTGAACAATGTCACCCTGACGGCTGACAACAATTCCAAAAACAGCGACAAATCCGACCGTTACCAGGCGGTTATGCTGTATCAGTCGATGTCCGGCGACGCATCACACGGAACCTCATCCTTTGTGATGAACGGCGGCTCGCTGGTCAACAAGAACGGGAGTGTATTTTTTGTAACAAACACATCCGCCGTCATTGAACTCAGCAGCGTTGAAATCACAAATGATTCCGACTTCATGAACATTGAAGCGGCCGGCTGGGGCAAAAGCGGATCCAATGGCGGCCATGTGACATTCACAGCCTCTGACCAGGTATTCCAGGGCGATATCACGGTTGATGAAATCTCTTCCCTGGATATGACGCTGAAAAGCGGCAGTTCCTATACAGGTGCGGTTCTCTCTTCAGGAGAAACAAATCTGATCCTGGAAAGCGGATCTTCATGGACATTGAGCGCGGACAGCTATGTCACCTCCCTGGATGGCGATACTTCCGCGATCAATCTCAACGGATACTCGCTGTATGTAAACGGAATTCTCTGGAATTAACAGATGAAAAACCGGATTTCTCCGGTTTACTCAGCCTCTGCCTGGGCAGGGGCTTTATTGTTTTTCAGCATTCCGCTGTAGAAGAGTATGGTCAGCACAGCCACAGCCGCCACCGGCACAAGGGCCGATGTTCCAAGCAGGGCAATCTGTGACAGGGACGCTCCTTTGGAAATGTATACCGATACAAGAGCCGTGCCGATATAGATGACACACAGCAGCGCCACAAACAGATAGAAGCGTCTGATTTCCCTGTGCATGATGGCCGAACGCATTTCATCCGGCGTCCCCAGCTGGCCGAGGATCATATACTCTCTTGATCTTGAGGAAAGATCTGTTTCCAGACGGAACATGATTGTCATCGACTGCAGGATGGAAATGCTGATATAGGTGAAGATGATCATCAGCTGTTCCACCGGTCCGTTCTGTCTTGCCGCCAGCATGCTCAGCAGGACCATGAGGTCGCCGATCAGAAGGAATATGGTGATCTTTGTAAACTGGATGTCCCTTCTCAGGAACCCGTTGGCAGCCGCTTCCACTGTGGAGGCGGTTCCCTTTTTGCGGTTGTAGCGGCTCAGGGCCGGCAGCAGCACACAGCTTATGGTTCTTTCCAGTCCTACGCAGGCAATCACCATCATGACCGCCAGACCGCCGCTGGATTTGAAGAAGCCGTACAGGGGCAGAACCGCCGCCGCAATCCCGATCAGATTCAGAATAAACTGGAAGACCTTTGTGTTGGTAAAACCATAGCCGCCTTCTTTCTTCATCGCGGAAATATTCCCGCCGGCCAGCAGGACTGCGCCGCTCTTGTAGGCAAAGGATGCGTTGAGAATCGTGATGACGCCGACGATAAAGAACATGACAGACACAAATTCCACCATCGCGTAGGAGGTGACTCCAAGAGTGATCTCTGCCCCGCCCATGTTCAGAAGGACATTGAAGACCTGCAGCAGCCCGTATCCGCACAGAATGCCCAGGGGAATGGAAATCACCAGCAGGATTACGGTCTGGATCAGAAGGTAGCCGGCCAGCTGCAGATATGTTGCACCGCAGATCATTCTGACAGCCAGTTCCTTCGCTTTGTTTTTGACAAAGAAGTCATTCGTGAAAAACAGGTCGACCGCGCACATGATGACAACGAATACCATCATCAGATTGCTGATATTGCCCTTGGACAGCAGCTGCAGCATGTCAGCCAGGTTCTGGTCTGACACGTACACTTCAGGATCGGAAGGCACTGCCTCCGCCATATTGAAGTACACAAACAGCAGCGCCGTTGTGATAAAGAATGTCAGGGCAAAGAAGACAGCTTTTGACCTGCTGTTTTTCAGAGACCTCAGCGCTTCTTTGAAAATCATGCGGTCTTTCTCCTCGAGCGGCCGGAGGAACTGATCTCAACAATCTTGCGGAAATAAGTATCCTGGTCCATGCCCTCACGTGTTATTTCCCTGGAAATGGCGCCGTCCTTGATGAAAATCAGGCGGGATGTGAAGGAAGCCACAAAGGAATCATGCGTAACCATGACAATCGTTGTTCCGTTTTCACGGTTCATTTTTTCAAAGAGCTCCATGAGTTCTTCCGAGTTTTCCGAGTCCAGGTTGCCGGTCGGCTCATCCGCCACGATCAGGCCGGGCTGATTGACCAGGGCACGGCAGATGGCTGCCCTCTGCCTCTGGCCGCCGGAGCACTCGGGCGGTATCTTTTCCAGAAGATGGGAAATATTCAGTTTAGAGGCGATGTCATTGACCTTGGCCTCAATCTCTTCCGGATTCACTCTGGCCAGCGTCAGCGGCATGGCGATATTTTCATACATTGTATGGGTGTCCAGGAGATTGAAATCCTGGAAGATAAAACCGAGATTCTCATAGCGGAAATGACCGATTTCATTGGCTGTCATATTCATGACATTTTTCTGGTTGATGTAAACCCGGCCGTCGGTCGGATAGTCCATCGTGGAAATCATATTGATAAAGGTGGATTTGCCGGATCCGGAAGGACCCATAACGCCGAGGAATTCCCCTTTATGGACTTCAATGTTCACATCATGCAGGGCGGTGACCGCGTTGAGTGATTCAGGATTATAGACTTTTTTCAGATTGACTGTTTTCAGTACTACTTCTTCTTCCATGGCTCTCTCCTTTTGGTGACTGTTATGGGAATCATAGCACAGCGAGTGTGAATGATGAATGGGCTTCATGAATGACAGATAATGATTTTGGTGTATTATATGCAGAAGAAAGCAGTGACAGAGGAAGAGACTATGGCCAGAGAAACAACGCCGGCACTGAAAATTGAACAGTCGGTCTTCAAACATTTCCGGAAAGGACTCTGGGGACCTTTTGTCACTGCCGTACACCAGTATGAACTGATTCAGCCGGGCGATAAAATCGCTGTCTGCATCTCCGGCGGCAAGGATTCCATGTGCCTGGCGAAATTGATCCAGCTGTACCAGAGAATCAACGAAATTCCTTTTGAGGCAGTCTATCTGGTCATGGATCCCGGCTACAGCAAAGAAAACCGGAAGAAGATTGAGGACAATGCCAGGCTTCTTGATCTTCCGGTTACCATCTTTGAAACCAATGTCTTCGCGGTGGCCAACAATCAGGACAGAAACCCCTGCTACCTCTGTGCCAGGATGAGAAGAGGCTATCTTTACAACGAAGCGAAAAACCTCGGCTGCAACAAGATCGCCCTCGGCCATCATCTCAATGACGTGATTGAAACAACCGTGATGGCGATGTTCTACAGCTCCAAGCTGGAAACAATCATTCCCAAGTGCCACAGTGAGAATTTCGAGGGCATGGAACTGATCCGGCCGCTGTACAGAATCAAGGAAAAGGATGTTATCGGCTGGTGCCGGTACAATAACCTGGAATTCATCCGGTGCGCCTGCGCCTTTACCGAAAGAACACACGGGGCCTGCGGCGGCTCCAAGCGCCAGGAAGCCAAGGAGCTCATAGAGAGCCTGAAAAAGACAAATCCGGAAGTGGAAGACAACATTTTCCGCTCCCTCCACGCCGTCCAGATGGAAACTTTCCCGGGATACAAGGCAGACGGAGAACTGCACAGTTTCCTGGAAGACTACGAACTGTACGGCAAATTCACCAGAAAGAAAAAAACGGAAGGATAAAATGAAAACAGCCGCGTTCCTGTCTGTTCAGGGACGCGGCTTTGCTGTTTCCGGTTATTCTGTTTTGGCGGCATTGACCTCTTCGAACTTCTTCCTGAGCGAAGGGGCGTTTTTTGTCAGCTTCTTGATGGAAAGATCCTGGGCTTTGTCATTGGCAAGACGCAGGTTGTTCTCCGAAGATACCAGGGCAGCCCTTGTCTTCTCGAGCATTCTGATCGTTTTGTCAATATCGTCAATTGCCTCCTGGAATTTCCGGCTCGCCAGCTCAAAGTTCTTGCCGAACCGTACCTTGAAATCCTCCATATTCTGTTCAAAGTGGGCGATGTCGAGATTGTTGCTCTTTTCAATGGCAAGCTGCTTTCTGTATTCAGCGGAATTCATCGCCGCGTTGCGAAGCAGCGTGATGATCGGAATGAAGAACTGGGGACGGATCACATACATCTTGGGATATCTGTAGGACACATCGACAATTCCTTCATTGTAGAGATCATTGTCCATTTCAAGCATGGAAACCAGGATTGCGTACTCGCAGCCTTTTTCATTTCTGTCCTTGTCGAGTTCTTTGAAGAAATCCTCGTTCCTGTGCTTGGTCGCGGTTGTTTCATTTTCATTCTTCATCTCAAACATGATGGAAATGATCTCAGTGCCTTCATCATCATAATCCCTGAAAATGAAGTCGCCTTTTGAGCCGGTGCGGGCGTCGTTGTCCTTTTCAAAGTACGCGTTCGGGAACATGCCCATGCGGATTTTATTGAATTCATACTGGCAGTGCTGCTCCAGCGATTCACCGACCATCTTGGTGGACTGTCTGACTTTGAAATCCTTATACTGCTGGACAAGCTCTTTCTGGTTTTCGATTTCCTTGTCCTTGGCTCTGACCATCTCGTTGTAGTTTTCCTGCATCAGTGCCTGGCGGTTCGCGTTTTCGGTTTTCAATGTGTCAATCTGGACAAGATACTCACGGATTTCACCGTCTTTTTTTGCGGTCAGCTCTGCCATTGCCTTGTCAATTGCCAGCTGCTTTTCGCTGTCCTTTGCCTCAAGCTGGCTGTTCAGCACAAGAATCTCGGAATTTTTCTTTTCCACCGCCGCGTCAAGATCGGTTCTGGCCTTTTCCCGGGATGCCCGCAAATCGCTCTCCAGAAGAAGAATCTTCTGATTCAGCTGGGCACTGGCGTCGGCCGCTTCCTTTTCACTGCGGCTCAGTGCTTCCCTGACGGCGCTTTCCTTTTCCTCTGCCGCATGACCCAGCTGTTCCTTCAGGACTGCCACCTGATTTCTCAGCTCATTGAGATCCGAAGCAGCTCTGGCAGCGTACTCCGCCTGCTCACGGTCCTTGCCGGCCAGTTTTTCAGAAAGCTCTGCCGCCTGCTTCGCGCTTGTTTCACGCAGGGCGTTTTCCTTGTCGGCTTTTGCCATTTCCAGCTGCGATTTCAGCGAGGCGATCATCTGCTCTTTTTCATTCAGCGTCCTGGCTGCTGTACTGGCTGCCTGTGTCCGGACCAGTTCCGCTTCCGCCTTCATCCTGGCTGCGATTTCAGCTTCTCTTCTGGCTATTTCCTCAGCGAACTCATGATCGCGGATCTGTTTGACGATCGAGTTGTAATTGGATTCATCTATTGTAAATACGGTCCCGCAGTGCGGGCATCTGATCTGTTCCATATAAGAACCTCCCATTCATCCGTTCATATTTCATCTGATTTCCTTTACATTATCACAGTCTGTCTGATTTGGTGAATTGTCCAGTTCCGCGATGGCGAAATCCGCTCCCACAAAACAGACTGTGCAGCCCGCTTCTTCTTCAAACAGATGCTGAAGATAACCGGCTGAGTGTGTGCCCCGGCAGACCGTGCATGTGCTGTTGGCGGCGTAGCCGACGCGTATATTATGATCCATGCAGACAAGGATGGCCTCGTCATCATATGGATTGTGATGATCTTTTTTCAGCTTCAGTTTCATTCCGGGTCTGATTGCGTCTGATCCCGCATAATCGTCTATGTGCGTGATTGTCAGATAGTTTTTGTCCTGCATAATGCCTCCGTGGTATGTTTCTATGTTTCCTTTTTCTCCATCTGTATCTCCCTTGATGATTCAATTTTCCGACAGCGCGGAAACAAAAAAGATGCCACCTGTGCTAAACTGAAAACAGCTTAAGGAGTCATTCTATATGGCTGAAAAAAAACATATATCCTTTACCCTTCTGCAGATCCTGCAGGAAGAAACAGATGAAAATCATACCCTCACCGCCAACGAGCTGATGGAAAGAGTCAATCACCGGCTGAATCTGAATATTGAAAGACGGACGATTTACTCGAACATGGATATTCTCCGCCAGGCCGGCTATGAAATCTCCGACTACAATGACAACGGCAAAGGCTACTGGCTGAAGACAAGACAGTTTGACAAGGGAGAGATCCTGCTTTTATGCAACGCCGTGCACGCCTCCCATTTCATTTCCCATGAACAGAGTGAAGCGCTGATCGAAAAGCTGCTGGCCACCCTTTCAAAAGACGAACGGAAAGAATTCCGGGAAAATGTCTATCTGCCCAATCACCAGAAATCAGCCAATGACACGCTTTTCCGCAATATCAGCGTCATTTCCGAAGCCATCAGCCAGCGGAAGAAAATCCGCTTTGTTTACCTGCGCTACAACTCCAGAAAAAAACTTGTGCCGAGAAGAAAAGAGCCGTACTTCGTCGAGCCCAGATACATTGTCTACAATGATTCCCGGCCGTATCTGATCTCCACAAGTGAAAATCATCCCGGCTTCACCCACTGGCGCATAGACAGGATGAAGGACGTCATCATCCTTGAGGATTCTGTGCGCATCATGAAGAAAACAGAGGAAACCGAAGCATATCAGTACGCGACCGGCAAACTGTTCATGTTTACCGGTGACACTGACTGGGTCACCTTCCTGTGCGAAGAAAGAATCATTGACCAGATGATCGACATCTTCGGGCCTGAACTCAGAACCATTCCGGCCGCAGAAGGATACTTTGCGGCAAAGGTCAGAACCACAAAGAACGGCGCCCTGTTCCTTGCCCAGCAGTTCCTCGACGCGATTGAGATCACTGAGCCGCAGGAATATCGCGACCTGTTCTTCGATACTCTTAAGAAACGGCTTGAGAGCGGACAATAATCCGCTCTTTTCTGTACACGGCCGTGTACAGATGATTTTTCAGATTCATTTATGCTTTAACCGGGAGGAAGAAGTTCATGGAGGAAAAAAGCACAAGGGAGCCGTTAAGCCAGGAAGAGCTCAAAGAGATATTTGCTGAGATCCGTATGCCGTGAAAAGATGAAAAGCAGCCGCGGCTGCTTTCCGTTTTCACTCTGGTTTTGCAAGACGTCTCAGCCAGTATTCACCGACGGGTTCACCGGCATTTTCCGGCGTCCAGGGAACTTCATGGCGTTCGAAGTAGCCGATGACAGATCCTTCGTCATTTCTGACCGGCACAAAGAATTCCCTTTCACCTGTCTTGCGGTTGTAGGTTTCGAACATTTCGTCCTCCCCGGCGTCCGCCCGCCGCAGGAACTCCTCGATTTTCGGTTTTGTGCTTTCATTGTGGCAGTTGAACAGACTGTTTCCGATAATGACTCTCTGACCGTATCTTGTTTTCGCTGTGCGGTTGAGCCATCTGACTGTATGGGTCCTGTCGACGAAGACAACTTCATAGGGATAGGAATCCAGAATTGCCTTCAGTACTTCAAATGTGATTTCCATATATTTGTGCTCCTGTACCTGCATCATATCATTTCCGGCCGTTTCCTTCAGTTGCTCTGCCTCATACAGTGTGGAAATCACCTGAATATGAGTCATTTTCGCATATGCATGGATGACTTATGATATCATTCTCAAGGCATGGAGGCAGCGTATGAGCACAACAGCAGACAGACATTACAAAACCGGAGAACTCTTAAAAAGATTCGCGCCGTATCTTTTCAAATATAAAAAGCTTATGGCTTTTGATCTGTTCTGTGCCGCGCTGACAACGCTCTGCGATATCGTCCTGCCGCGGATCATGAGCACGCTGACCAATACCGCGATGTATAACGCGGCTGACCTGACAGTCTCCCTGGTCATGAAGCTGGCCCTGATCTATGCGGTCCTGAGGGTGATCGACGCGGCAGCGTATTACTTTATGAGTTCGCAGGGCCATATCATGGGCGTCTATATTGAAACGGACATGAGAACTGACGCCTTCTCCCATCTGGAAAGACTGTCTGACAGCTATTACGCCAATACGAAAATCGGCCAGCTCATGGGCAGAATCACCAGCGACCTGTTTGACGTCACTGAGTTTGCCCATCATTGCCCGGAAGAGTTCTTCATTGCCGGGATCAAGATTCTTGTTTCATTCATCATTCTCTGCCAGTCATCTGTACTGCTGACGGTGATTATCTTCTCCTGCATCCCGTTCATGATCTGGGCTTCCATCAAACTGAACAGAAGATTCCGCAGGGCCACCAAGCAGCAGCGCGTTCAGATCGGTGAACTGAACGCCCAGGTTGAGGATTCCCTTCTCGGGGAAAAGGTCGTCAAGGCTTTCACTGCCGAGGACATGGAAATTGAGAAATTCTCCAGAGGCAATGAGAAATTCAAGCAGATCAAAAAAGAGCGTTACTACGCAATGGCCAATTACAGCATGTCCACCCGTCTGTTCGACGGCCTGATGTATGTAACGACGATCATCGCCGGCGGCCTGTTCCTGGTCCATGGACTGATCAATCCCGGTGAGCTGGTTGCCTATATTCTGTATGTCACAACGATGATCGCGACAATCCGCAGAATCGTCGAGTTTGCCGAACAGTTCCAGTCCGGAATCACCGGCATCGAAAGATTCCTGGAAATCATGGACACACCCGTGGACATCCAGGACGCCCCGGACGCTGCTGACCTGGAAGTGAAGGAAGGCAGAATCACCTTCGACCATGTCACATTTGAATACCCGGATGACCATAACCGTGTCCTCCATGATCTCTGCCTGGATATCAGGCCGGGGGAAAACCTGGCTCTGGTCGGCGAAAGCGGCGGCGGCAAGACCACGCTTGCGTCATTGATTCCCCGCTTTTATGACACAACTGCCGGGGCAATCCTGATTGACGGCCATAATGTCCGGGATGTCACCCTGAAGAGCCTGCGCTCCGCAATCGGCATTGTCCAGCAGGACGTATATCTTTTCTCCGGTACAGTCCTTGAAAACATCGCCTACGGAAGGCCCGGTGCTTCCAGGGAAGAAATCGTTCAGGCCGCAAAGCTTGCCGGCGCCGATTCGTTCATCAGTGAACTTCCTGAAGGCTATGATTCCTATGTCGGCGAAAGAGGCGTCAAGCTCTCCGGCGGCCAGAAGCAGCGTATTTCCATTGCGAGAGTCTTCCTGAAAAACCCGAAGATCCTGCTTCTAGATGAAGCGACCAGTGCCCTTGACAATGAGAGTGAAATCCTGATTGAAAACAGTCTGGCAGATCTTTCCGCCGGCAGGACAACACTGACAATTGCCCACCGCCTGACAACGATCAGAAATGCGGACAGAATCATCGTCCTCGGCAAAAACGGCATTGAGGAAGAAGGAAACCACGAATCCCTTCTCGCGGAAAAAGGAACCTACTGGCGGCTGTGGAACGGCATTCCGGCCAGTGATTAAGCAGAATGTTTCCAAAGGACAGATGCGCAGCGCATCTGCCCTTTTCTTTGGCCCCAAATCAATAAAAAACCCAGTGCATACTGGGGAAATTTCTATATGGAGCGAGTGAGGAGAATCGGACTCCCGTATTCAGCTTGGAAGGCTGACG
>JAUNJW010000050.1 GCA_030533035.1 Erysipelotrichaceae bacterium | reverse complement strand
TTCAATAAAAATGAGGGGTATAAATTATTTATCCTTTTCTAAATAAATATAGTTGTATATAATAATGTAAAGAATTAGTTGAATTTTTCAATAGAGATGAGGGGTATAAATGCCGACAAAGAATCAATACAAAAACAAACTGGAGTACAACAACACTTATAACCGTAATAATTACAGATCTTTTTCTGTCCGCTTCAACAACAAAACAGAAACAAATCTGATTGAATGGCTTGAGGGCCAGGAAAGCATCAAGGGCTATCTCACAGCCCTGATCGAAGCAGATATCAAAAAACAGGAAAAGAAAAAGAAATCCGCAGAAAAGAAAAAATAATTGATTTCCTGTCATATTGTAAAAAACCGGCTCTTCCGCTGCCGGTTTTTATATTGCAAGAACATAAAAAAGATGTAGACATGCATGAATGTTTACATCTTTTAATTTGATTTATTCTTCTGCTGGAGTTTCTTCAGTCACTGCTTCCGGCTCTGCAGTTTCAGATTCAGGTTCATCCGGTTCCGCAGCCAGTACTTCAACAGTGGATACTTTCTGATCATCCTTGACATTGATCAGATGTACACCCTGGGCAGAGCGGTTATAAACCGCAACCTGCTTCAGTGAGATTCTGATGATAATGCCGGAATCTGTCATGATCATGCAGTCTTCATCGCCATCTACTGCTTTCATGCATACAAGACTGCCTGTCTTTTCAGAGACATTGACTGTCTTGACGCCCTTGGCGCCGCGGCTTGTCATACGGTAATCATCAATCAATGACTTCTTGCCGTAGCCATTTTCTGTGACTGTCAGGATGTAATTGCCTTCTTCGCTGGTTGCCATGCCGATGACCTTGCCGCCATCCACATTGAAGCCTCTGACGCCTCTGGCAGTTCTGCCGAGCGGTCTGACATCTGCTTCCTTGAATCTGACAGCCTTGCCGTTGGATCCGGCAATGATGATCTCTGCTTCACCGTTAGTCGGTTTGACCTCGACAAGCTCATCATCTTCATTGAGCTTGATCGCGATCTTGCCGTTGCGGTTGATATTCTTGAATTCTTCAATTGAAGTCTTCTTGATCAGACCCTGTTTTGTGACGAAGAACAGGAAGCTGGCATTGTCATCGTTCTTGTACGGTACAAATGCCTTGATCTTTTCATTTCTGTCAATCTGGATCAGGTTGATTGCAGGAATTCCCTTGCTGGTACGGCTGAATTCAGGGATGTTGTAGCCTTTGATTCTGAAGACACGTCCCTTGTCAGTCAGCACAAGTAAGTTGTCATGGGTGGACATTGAGACAAACTGGTCAATGACATCGTCCTTGTTGAGTTCCATGCCCTTGATTCCTTTGCCGCCGCGGTTCTGCACACGGTAGTTGTCCGTTGTCATGCGCTTGATATAGCCGTTGGCGGAAAGGGTAATGACAATATTTTCAACCGGAATCAGATCTTCATCTTCCATATCCGCCGGCGCGTCGATGATTTCGCTGCGTCTTGGATCTGCGTATTTATCTTTGATTTCAGCCAGTTCTTCCTTGATGATTGTCAGAACACGGTCATGGTGTTCAAGAATATCCTTGAGATCAGCGATTTTGACAAGCAGCTCGTTGTATTCTCTTTCAATTCTGTCTCTTTCCAGACCTGTGAGTCTTCTGAACTGCATGTCCAGGATTGCCTTGGCCTGGATTTCATCAAGACCGAAGTTGTCCATGAGTCTTGTCATGGCTTCGTTGGCGTCCCTGGAATCCCTGATTGTGTGAATTACTTCATCGAGATTGTCGACGGCAATTCTCAGACCTTCCAGGATATGGGCTCTGTCCTGTGCCTTTTTCAGGTCAAATGTTGTCCTGCGGACAATGACTTCTTCCTGATGGGCGATATATCCCTGCAGAAGTTCCTTCATGGAAGCCAGTCTCGGCGTGTTATTGAAGAGAACAACGTTGTTGACGCCGAAATTGGACTGCAGCGGGGAAAGCTTGTAAAGCTGGTTGAGAAGAACTTCCGGCTGGACGTCCTTTCTCAGCTCCATGACGATGCGGACACCGTTCATGTTGGAGGATTCATCTCTCAGATCAGTAATGCCTTCAATGACCTTGTCACGGGCCAGAGAAGCGATTCTTTCCACGAGAGTGGCCTTGTTGACCATGTAAGGAATCTCGTAGACAACAATCCTGGATTTGCCGTTGGGCATATCCTCAATTCTTGTCTTGGAACGCATTACGATGGTGCCGCGGCCTGTTTCAAAGGAATTGCGGATACCGGATCTGCCGAGGATATAACCGCCGGTAGGAAAGTCAGGTCCCTTGATATACTGCATCATTTCCACGGTTGTCATATCCGGGTTGTCAATCAGCGCAATAACAGCGTCAATTGTTTCACCGAGGTTGTGCGGGGCAATATTTGTTGCCATACCGACAGCGATACCGGTGGAACCGTTGACAACCAGGTTCGGGAAACGGGCAGGCAGTACAGAAGGTTCATCTTCCTCGCCGTCATAGTTAGGCGTCATATCAACTGTTTCCTTGTCCAGATCCCTCAGCATTTCCACAGCGATCTTGGACATTCTGGCTTCGGTATAACGCATCGCCGCCGCGCCGTCGCCGTCCATGGAACCAAAGTTGCCGTGACCGTCGACAAGAACGGATCTCATATTCCACGGCTGGGCCATATAGACCAGGGCGCCGTAAATGGAACTGTCGCCATGGGGATGATATTTACCCATTGTGTCACCGACAATACGGGCACATTTACGGTATGCCTTGTCGGGTCCGTTGTTCATTTCATTCATCGCATAGAGAATTCTTCTCTGAACGGGCTTGAGGCCGTCTCTGACATCGGGAAGGGCTCTTGCGACAATAACTGACATGGAATAGTCAATGAAGTCTCTCTTCATTTCCTTTGTCAGATTGGTTTCAGTAATATTTCCGGGATCGAAATTATCCTCGTCAAATTCCATAAAATCATCTAATGCCATAAGGACCTCCTTTCTCAGATATCAAGTTCTGCGAACTTCGCGTTTTCGATAATGAAATTCTTTCTGGGTTCAACTTCTTCACCCATCATGATGGAGAAATACTGGTCTGCCACTTCGGCGTCATCAATATTTACTCTGATCAGTGTTCTGTTCTTGGGATCCATGGTTGTTTCCCAGAGCTGTTCGGGATTCATTTCACCAAGACCCTTGTATCTCTGGATACTCAGTCTGTCGCCGAGTTCAGCCCTTAATCTTGTCATCTGCTGTTCTGTATAGGCATAGCGGACTGTATTGCCTTTCTGCACTTTATACAGAGGCGGCTGGGCGATATAGATATGACCCTGCTCAATGACAGGTCTGAGATACCTGTAGAAGAATGTCAGAAGAAGAATTCTGATATGGGAACCGTCGACGTCGGCATCGGTCATGATGACGATCTTGTTGTAACGGAGCTTGGATACATCGATTTCATCCATGAAACCGCAGCCGAAGGCGGTGATCATGGAGCGGATTTCAGCGTTTTCAAAGACTTTGTGCTGTCTTGCCTTTTCCACGTTGAGGATCTTTCCTCTTAACGGCAGGATTGCCTGGTAATGGGAATCACGGCCCTGTTTAGCGGAGCCGCCGGCGGAGTCACCCTCGACGATATAGATTTCGCAGATCGAAGCGTCTTTGGAGGAGCAGTCGGAGAGTTTGCCGGGCAGGGAACTGATTTCAAGGGAACTCTTTCTTCTGGTGAGTTCTCTTGCCTTCTTGGCAGCCATTCTTGCCTGGGAGGCGAGAGTGGCCTTTTCCATGATTGCCTTGGCGTCATCGGGATTTTCCATCAGATATCTTTCCAGCTGGGTGCCGAAGATATCGGAAACGATCTTTCTGACCTCTGTATTGCCTAATTTGGTTTTTGTCTGTCCTTCATACTGAGGATCCGGATGCTTGACACTGATAACCGCTGTAATGCCTTCCTTGCAGTCATCGGTTGTCAGATTGTCATCTTTTTCCTTGAGGAAACCGTTGTCTCTTGCATATTTGTTGATAACACGGTTGAGAGCCAGACGGAAACCTTCTTCATGGGTTCCGCCTTCAACTGTGTTGATATTGTTGCAGAATGTGTAAATGCTGGGGCTGTAGCCATCATTGTACTGGCAGGCAACTTCCACCTGGATTCCTTTGTCATGGCCTTCAGAATAGATGACATCTTCATTGACAGCAGTCCTGTTCTTGTTGAGATATTTGACATATTCCCGCAAGCCGCCCTCAAACATGAATTCATGATGAACCTTATCGGGATTTTCCATTCTTTCATCATTGAAAACCAGACGGATTCCCTTGTTCAGGAAAGCCAGCTGCCTGAGTCTGTCCCTGAGAATGTCATGTTCATAAACTGTTGTTTCCGTAAAGATTGTCGGATCTGCCTTATATCTGACCATGGAACCATGCTTGGCAGGATCACACTCACCGGTCACCTTAAGCGGCTCCTTGGCATGGCCGCCGTTTTCAAAGCGGATGAAATAGATCTTTCCGTCATGGAAAACAGAGACTTCCAGCCATTCTGAAAGGGCGTTGACAACCGAAGCGCCGACACCGTGCAGACCGCCGGAAACCTTATAAGCGCCGCCGCCGAACTTGCCGCCGGCATGAAGAACCGTATAGATGGTTTCAATGGTGGATTTTCCGGTCTTTTCGTTCATGCCTGTAGGCATGCCGCGGCCGTCATCCTCGACTGTGACGATATTGTCCTTGTCAACGGAAACCGTGACAGTGGACGCATAGCCTGCCATCGCTTCATCGATACCGTTGTCCACAAGTTCCCAGACAAGGTGATGAAGACCTTTGGAGGATGTGGACGCGATGTACATTCCGGGACGCTTTCTGACCGCTTCCAGTCCATCCAGAACCTGGATATCGGAATCATCGTATGTATGAGTAACCTTGATATCTAATTCTTCATTGAGAACAGCTTCGCTTTCCTGTTCCTGAACCTTGTTTTCTTCACTCATTCTTTACCTCCCGAAACATATTTGACAGTTCCTTTTTCAATCCGGAACTCCCTGAAGTTTTCTTTTCTGATTTCTTCCGGAATCTCAGTGGCCGTAATCAGGCACTGATACGGTTTCTTTACCATTTCCAGAAGTTTCTGCCGTCTGACACTGTCAAGTTCAGACAGGACATCATCCAGAAGAAGAACAGGTTTCTTTCCTGTTTTTTTCTGAATATATCTGAGCAGCGCCATCTTGAATGCGAGCATCGTCATCCGCTTCTGCCCCTGGGAAGCTGTATTGATCAGGCTGATTCCGTCCTTCTCAAAGACCAGATCTTCCCTGTGAATGCCGTTTAAAGTCATTCTGCGCTCGATATCGTGCTGCCTTGAGTCTCTGTGCATTTCCAGCAAAGAAGCTCTCAGATCGTCTGTATCGCCGGTACAGCAGCGGTACCTGACTGAAGCTCTGACATCATCACCGGAGATTTCCCGGTACAGCGATGCCATGGATTCATTGACCGTATCAATGAAATCTCTTCTCATCTTTACGATGAAGGCTTCCATTTCCGCCATCTGCTCATCCAGGATATCCAGATATCTTTCATCAGCTTTATCCTGCTTGAGGATAATATTCCTTTCCCTCAGCAGCGACTGATACTGGTTGAGCATAAGAAGATACTGCGGGGAGATCTTTGTAATCTCCTGGTTCATGATTCTTCTTCTTTCCCGCGGCTGGTCATTGAACAGATAGAGATCATCCGGTGCGAAGAGAACCACATTGAGCTGGCCGATGAAGTCGCTGCTTTTTTTCACCGGACTGCGGTTTATAAGCAATGACTTTCCCTGGCGGTGAATAATGGCCTCGATTTCCTTTTCGCTGCCTTCATCATTCAGAACACAGGCGATATCCGCAAACGGCATGTCTTCCCTGATCAGCTTCTTCTCATCAGAGATGCGGTGAGACCTGGTCAGTGACAGATAGACAAGACTTTCCAGCAGGTTTGTTTTTCCCTGGGCATTCTCACCGGTGATGATGTTCATGCCTTCGCTCAGTTCAATCCGGGCCGATTCGTAATTGCGGAAGTTTCTCAGTCTGAGACTTCTGATGATCATTTCTCCACCGTATACTTTTTTCCTTCAATCACAATCACATCGCCAGGATACAGTTTCTTTCCCCGCCGGTTCTCTTTTTCGCCGTTGACGGTGATGCTGAGCTGTGAGCACAGGATCTTGGCTTCACCGCCGCTGGAGGCGACATTTTCCAGCTTGAGAAGCTGCTGCAGAGTGATGTAATCTGTCGTGATTTTTGCCATTGAAAGTCTCCTTTTGAGGCACAAAGAAAAAAAGCCTTCCTTATTATATCATGAAAAGGCCTTTTCAGCGGTCCGGACAGACCGTTTTTCCACATAAAAAATGGCATATTTCAGCCATTTTAAAGTTAATTGTAAGTTCTTACAGGAAGGACGAGCTGAAGCACTGTTTCATCGTCTGCGGACGTCATGATAAAGGGCTTCATTTCACCGGTAAAGCGGATCCTGATATCGTTTCCCTTAAGGGCTCTGGCAGCGGACATGACATAGTTTCCGGAGAAGCTGATTTCCAGCGGAGCGCCTGTATAGGAAGCGGCGAGGTTTTCGGTGGATTCACCGATTTCCTGGCTGCGGTTGGAGAGAACAACTTCATTCTCACTCATGCTCAGGCGGTTGATTGTCATGTTGTCATTCTTGATAAATGTGGTTCTGTCAATCGCGTGGATCAGGTCGTTCCTGCCGACAGAGAGTTCATAGCTGAATTCCTTCGGGATCAGTCTGTCTGTTTCCGGATAGCCGCCGTCAAGCAGTCTTGTCTGCAGCAGCATATTGTCATTGATAAACTGTGCCTTCTTGTCGCTGAGGGCGATTTCAACGCTGGTGCCAAGATCAGACAGCATTGTGCTTCTGACTTCATTCAGGCTCTTGGCCGGAATGGTCAGATTGAATGAATCCGCTGAATCAAACGGGATTGTCTTCTTGGCCAGACGGTAGGAGTCTGTTGCTGTGCACTTGAGAACACCGTCTTCAAGTCTGAAATTGACACCGGTCAGAACAGGTCTTGTGTCCTTGGAGCTTGTGGCGAAAGCTGTCTGCTCGATAATGGAGGAAAGATCAGCCGCTGACATCAGAAGGGATGTGCCCGGTTTTGAGAAGTCGATGTTGGGATAATCATCCGCTCTCATTCCGTTGATCTTGAAGACTGCCGAGCCGCCGGAGAACTTTGTCAGGGCGCCGTCGATCACTTCAATCTGGATCTGTTCGGAATCAATCTTTCTGACGATTTCAAGAAGGTATCTGGATTCAATCAGGATGGAACCTTCTTCAATGATATTCAGATTGTTGTTTTCATCTTTCTCAACAATTCTGCGGATGGAAATATCAGCGTCGCTGCCGGTGATTGTCAGCTTATCACCATAAGCTTCAACCTTGATTCCTCTTAATGCCGGCTGCGGTGAATTCGGTGAGATAGCATGTGCAGCGTCCTGCAGAGCTGCCAGAAGATCATTTTTTGCGATCGTAATATTCATGTGGTACTGCCTCCCTGGCTTTTTATGTAATTAATCTTTTTATAAGTCTTTATAGTTATTAAGACTGTGGATATTGTGGAAAACTCCTCAAAAGCATGGAATTTCCTGTATATTTTACCATTTTGGACTGTTGAACAGAAGTGGATAAAAAATGTGGAAAGCTTCTTCAGCTGATGGAAGCCTGGATGTCGCTGACTGCCTGGGCAAAGACCGGATCCTTGGAAATCTGTGTTTCCACCTTTGTGCAGGCACTCATAATGGTGGAATGATCACGGCCGCCGAACTCATCGCCGATCTTGATATAGGAAAGATCCAGCATCTTGCGGCAGAGATATATGGAAATATGCCTTGCGTTGGCAATATTCTTCGTTCTTGTCTTGGAGGTGATCTGCTGTCTGGTCAGACCGTAATAATCCGCGACAGCTTTAATAATCTTTTTCGGCGACAGACCGGTTTTGTCTGAGACTACCGCCTGGCTCTTCAGGGCGTTCATGACAGTTTCAAACTTGATCACGCCGCCGTCCGCCTGGAACTGGATCGCATAGAAAAGAACACGGTTCCACGCGCCTTCGAGATCTCTGACATTGCCTGAGAAATTGGACGCGATATAGGCCAGGCCTTCCTGGTCGACTTCATCAATACCGTAGCCGTTCTGCCTGATTTTCATCTGCAGGATGGCAAGGCTTGTTTCAAATTCCGGTGAATCAATGCCGACTGACAGGCCGCTGGAGAAACGGCTGATCAGACGGTCTTCAAGACCCTTGATTTCCTTGGGCTGGCGGTCGGAAGCGATACATACCTGCTTGCCGTTGTTGACAAGCTCGTTGTACACGGTAAAGAAGACCTCATGGGACTTCTCCTTGCCGGCCAGAAACTGGATATCATCGACCAGAAGAAGATCCATGGAATACATGTATTGTTTGAATGCGTCAATCTTGTTGTCGCGGATCGCGTTGACGACCGTTTCAACGAATTTCAGAGACTCAGTATAGTAAACCTTTTTATTGGGATCCGTCTTGTGGATATAATTGGCAATCGCCATCAGAAGATGCGTCTTGCCAAGACCGGAGTTGCCGTAAATAAACAGAGGATTGAAGAATTTGCCGGGATTGAGTGCGCAGGCCAGAGCCGCAGCCTGGCTTTCACGGTTGCAGTCACCGACAACAAAATTATCAAAAGTCCTGTCCTTCTGAATCGGCATTGACATGAAATCGGATTCATCATAAAGAGGAATCGGTTTGACAAGTTCATTGCGGGAAGGCAGTTCGGACTTCTGATAAACTTCCACAATCAAAGAATGGTCAAGCTGGAGAACATCAATCAGGGAATTGTTTATAATATCAGCCTGGCTTTTGAGAATCTGTTTGGAAACAATATTCGGCGCCAGTATAATTGCCTTTTCATCCGTCAGTTCATAAAGAGAACACGGCTCGTAGAAGTGATTGATAATCTCCGGCTCGAGAATCCGGTTTGATATAATATATTCCAGCAGATTTTTCCATAGATCCACCAGATACTGGTCTCTGTTAATACTCATATTGTTGATACTCCCGGTGATGCAAGGTTAATTCTAGACGTATGAATATATAAAATCCACATGTAAATTGTTGAAAAAAATTTTCTCCACAATCGCTTTTTCTTCAATAAAATGCAGTAAATATAAGGTTTTTTCAGTTTTCCACAATAATCCACAACTTTTCAAAAGTGGATAAAGTGTGGATAAAAAATCCACATTGTCAACAACTCTGAAAAATGTTGAAAACCCGGAAATGAAAAAATGAAATAAACATTTATAAACAATCCTGAAAGTCCGTATTTAAAGGCTTTTTTTGAATATCAACAATTTTCCACATATGTGGAAAACCATTTTACATCATATGTGAATGAAATGTGGAAAATGAACAAATACCTGTTAGTGGAACTGTTCAAATAATATTTGTAACATGCATAAAAAAACCTGTGGATTTTCCACAGGTCTGATCAGTATTTCTCTTACTCAGCAGCCGGTTCACTGTCCGCGACATAGCGGATGCAGATATGACGGGCGCTGGCTTCGCCTTCTGACTCAGTCTTGATGTTGTGCCAGTCATTCAGTGTCTTGTGAATGATCTTGCGCTCATCATTGGGCATCGGGTCAAGTTCGACATCCACTCTGGATCTCTGGACCTGTTTGCCGATTCTCTTTGCCATGGAACGAAGCTTGGCATAACGCTCTTCCTTGTAGTGGTTGATATCGATCAGGATATCAATTCTCTTCTTGAATTCCGCGTTGACGGCAGCTCTGACGACTGTATTGAAAGCAGCCAGTGTCTTGCCCATCTTGCCGATCAGGACGGCATTGTTGTCAGCGTTGAGATTGACGATGAATCCGTCAGTTCTTTCTTCGATGGCAACTTCAATGTCCTGGTCAATGCTGGTGAAGAAGTTTCCGAGATAATCGAACAGGAATTCCTTGACGTCATCCATGTTGAAGACTTCAGCGGTAACGGAATTGCCGATGCCGAGGATGCCTTTCTTTTCTTCAGTGACAGTGTAATGAAGATCTTCCACGGAGCAGTTCTTGTCAGCTGCCGCGTTTTCGAGAAGTTCTTCAAGTGTTTTGGCTGTATAAATGGTCATCTGCGAGTACCTCCGACAGGATTCTTACTGTCAATGATCTTCTGAACAATCATTGTCTTGACAATGTTGACGATGGAGTTGATTGCCCAGTACAGGGACATGGCTGCCGGCCACATCAGACCGAATACCATGATCATACCCATCATATAGATCTGCATGATCATATTCTGTGAATTCTTGGAAACCTCGGGTCTGCGGTGGTGCTTCGCAGCTTCCTGCTCTGCTCTTCTCTTCTGGAGGATCTGGGGGATCTTCATGGAGAGGAACTGGCATGCGCCCATGACAACCCATAACAGGAACAGTGAGATTCCGGTCATGTCGCCGGCGAGGACGGAACGGATACCGGCCATCGGCGTTGTCTGCAGATTGATTCCGAGGAATGAACCTGTCGCGACAGCGAAGGAACGCTGTACGGACATGTACATTGCCATAATGACAGGCAGCTGGATGAATGTCACCAGCATGACGGAAGCAG
>JAUNJW010000049.1 GCA_030533035.1 Erysipelotrichaceae bacterium | reverse complement strand
TACCGATCTACGAGCTTTCCAAGCCCGCCCCTTCAACCGCTTGGGTATTCCTGCAGCTGTTGAACAATGCTTAACTATATTAACATATTTTTTTCAAATGCCAAGTGCTTTTGTGAATTTATATTATCGAGTTAAACCGGGGATATCCCGCCGCTGCGGAAACGAAGCAGGGATATCCGCTTTCTGACCGGTATGCTTTACAAAATTCAGTTTTTTCTCACCTGCCTGCAGAGTGCGGGCATCTTCATTGACGGCGGTGGAACAGTGCTATATTATTAGAACAGTTCTAAATATATGAAGAATTCCGGATACGCAAAAAAGATTCTGGATCTGGTGGAAAGCTCGCATGAGCACCTGAGCGCCGAACAGATTCATGAGCGGATACAGTCGGAATCCTGCAGACCGGTACTGGCCACAGTTTACAACAATCTCAATCACCTGACGGAACAGAATCTGATCAGGCGGATTGCGGCAGAGGGCCAGCCGGACCGCTATGACCGCATGACAAGGCATGATCATCTGATCTGTACAGTCTGCGGCAGCCTGCAGGATGTTTTCCTGGGCGACCTGAGTGAATCCCTGAAGGAACAGACCGGGGAGGAGATTACAGGCTATGACCTGCGGATCAGCTGGATCTGCCCTGCCTGCCGGACAAAGAAGTAAAAAAGGCCTGAACGCTGTTTCTGACAGCGGAAATATATCAAGAGGAGGATAAATTCATGGCAACATTCAAATGCAAAGTATGCGGTGCGGTTTTCGAAGCTGAAGACAAAGAAACCGCAATCTGCCCTGTCTGCGGAGTTTCCGGGGACGACCTCGAGGAAATCGTCGAAGTAAAAGAAGAACCGAAGAAGAATCCCTATGCGGGAACACAGACTGAAAAGAACCTGGAAGCCGCTTTCGCCGGCGAATCCCAGGCCCGCAACAAGTACACATATTTCGCTTCCAAGGCAAAGAAGGAAGGCTTCGAGCAGATCGCCGCTCTCTTCCTGAAGACAGCCGACAACGAAAAAGAACATGCCAAGATGTGGTTCAAGGAACTCAACGGCATCGGCTCCACAGCTGAAAACCTGGCTGCCGCCGCTGACGGTGAGAACTATGAATGGACAGACATGTATGAGGGCTTCGCCAAGACAGCTGAGGAAGAAGGCTTCCCCGGACTGGCTGCCAAGTTCCGCGCTGTCGGCGCCATCGAAAAGCACCATGAAGAGCGTTACAGAGCGCTTCTGAAGAATGTCGAAATGCAGGAAGTCTTCGCCAAGAGCGAGGTCAAGGTCTGGGAATGCCGCAACTGCGGACACATCGTTGTCGGCACAAAGGCTCCGGAAATCTGCCCTGTCTGCGATCATCCGCAGTCCTATTTCGAAATCAACGCAAAGAATTATTAATTCTGCACAGGAACCGGGTTCATCCCGGTTTTTGTTTTTGACGGAAAGAAAACACGGGTTCACCGTGCTTGTGAGTGCTGAAGGGTGCGGCTTGTGACGCACCCTTTTTAAATTCTGACAATACCGGCCCGTTCTTCTTCCGCGGGTTCACGCCGCTGCTTCGGCCGGTCTGCGTATCCGAGTGACAGGAAGCCGGCAATCCGGTACGAATCAGGCACACCGAAGAGTTTTCTCACATTGGCTTCGGCGTCTGAACCGTCTTCTCCCTTCCGCATGGCGGTCTGCACCCAGCAGGATGAAATTCCCTGCTCTTCCGCTTCCAGCATCATGAATGACATGGCAATGGAAACATCCTCCATCCATGTGTCGGCAACGGCTTCATCCCCGAAGACGGCGATGGCGCAGGCCGCGTCTTTGACAAACGCGCCGCCCGCCTTCTTGACCTGTGAAAGATTTATGAGCATTTCCCTGTCAGTTACGGCAAAAAACCGGCATGGTCTGCGGTTCATCGAAGTCGGCGCCAGGATCCCGGCGTCAAGAATCTTCTGGAGAATATCCTCCGGAACGGGTTCGTCTGTATATCCGCGCACGCTGCGGCGCTGTTTCATTATTTCAAGCAGTTCCATGTCTTTGCCTCTCTTCATTCCCATAATAACAAAAACGGACCTCTAAAGGCCCGTCAATGCTTTGTCTTATTCGCTCTGGTCCATCTGCATGACAATGCGGTCGATGTAGTCATCCTGAAGTTCAAGCCTGAGGACATATTCATCATAGCCGTATTCATTGTCCGCGCCGGTTTCGATGATGTAGCGGGAGCCTTCTTCGTTGCCGCGCTTGATCCAGTCAAGCTTCTGGCCCTTCAGCGCTTCCTCAATTGACCATGTGCCGGAACCGGTGGAAATGCCGCCGTTGAGTTCCACCCAGACGCCGTCCTGGTCAAAGGAGATGCCGGTGATCAGGCCGTCTTCCAGGGCGACTTCCTCGCCGGTCGGCGACACGACGGAGATTTCGGCCACGTCGGTGCCCCATTCGGTTTCCACCTGGAATGTCTGCGGTGTGGCGCCGACTGTTGTCTGCCCGTCATTGAATGCCGAGGTGGAGATTTTCCATTCACCCTGCATGAAATCAGAGACTTTCACGGGCAGGGAAACATAGTAGCCGTCGACAACGGCTTCCGGATCGGCCAGCGAGCCGCTCATCTGGGAATATGCGTCTGCCCACG
This sequence comes from Erysipelotrichaceae bacterium, assembly GCA_030533035.1. Lineage (GTDB taxonomy): Bacteria > Bacillota_I > Bacilli_A > Erysipelotrichales > Erysipelotrichaceae > Bulleidia. The sequence goes on along the minus strand of JAUNJW010000049.1, from coordinate 8,011 downwards.
GATCTTCATATTCATACGGTTCAACCTCATAGTCCGGCTCATAGTAATCCCGGGTGTTGCTGAAGACTGTGACTGCCGTGCCGGTAATGATCAGCGCCGCGCCGGCTGTGATCAGCAATGCCGCCAGGGCCGGGCTGCGCGGCCTTCTGCGGGAGCGGCGGGAACGTGAGGAAGAAGTCTTGTTCAGCTTGTCATAGCCCCTGCGCTTGTAGTCGAGAAGGTCCTTTTCAACCTGCTCTGAAAGACCGGAGTACTCCTGACCGGTTTCTTCCTTCCCTTCCTCTTCATCCGGCAGGGAATCAATATAATCCTGAAACATGTCCTTCTGGTTCAGGTTTTCATAATCATACTGCTTGTTTTCCATACTTTTCACGGATCTGAAAGATCATCATCAGTATAGCAGTTTTCATGCCTGTGTGAACGTTCAAAAAAGGTCTGCCGCCGCGGGCAAACCTTAAGATTCACTTAACCGAGATATTTGATGATTGTTTTGCGGATGCCGCCGAATTCCGAAATCTCACAGCGGAACATGTCCTCAATCAGCTCACCGATGCCGGCTTCATACAGGTCAGAGCCGAAGATGCGGGCGTTGGAGAGGATCGGCTTCAGCTGGTCCCTGAGTGTTTCCGGCTTGCCGATCTCGATGTCCTTCAGCATTTCCTGCAGCTCCTCATTCATCGGGTCCGGTGACAGCTCATAGGCATTGCCGTTCTCATCCACTGCCAGCAGGTATCTCAGCCAGCCGGCGATGGCCAGCGGAATGCCCACCAGTTTTTCCGCGCTGCCGTCCCTGGCGATATACTCCTTGATCGTCTCACCGAAGCGGATGCCGACCATCTGGGAAGTGTCGACGGCGATTCTCTGCGGTGTATCGGGAATATATTCATTCGGGAATCTGACATTGATGCATTCTTCTATGAAAGCTTTGGGCGAAAGGATGCCGGGGTCTTTGACCACAGCCATGCCTTCAGCCGGACCGACCTGCCTGACCAGCTTCAGCATTTCCGCGTCGCGCATGACATCGGAGAATCTTGTATAGCCCAGGGCGCACCCGTAAGGCGCCAGGGCGGTATGGAGCGGATTGAGGCAGACCGTCACCTTCATTCTTTCGCAGGCGTTGACGGTATCGCGGTCGGTCATATAGACGCCGCCCTTTTCCAGCGGCGGCCGGCCGTTGGGGAAGCTGTCCTCGACAACCAGGTACTGCGGCTTCTCCGCGTTGACAAACGGGGCGATATAGGTTCTCTTGTCGGTGATGACGATGTCCATTCCCTCAACACCAAGATCACTCAGCATTGCCTGAACGGATTCCGAAGGTCTCGGGGTGATTTTGTCAATCATTGTCCAGGGGAAGGAAACAGTTGATTCATCGGTGATATAGGCGATGAAATCATCACTGACATATCCCCTTTCCAGCCAGGCCTGCGCGATTTCAAGAACAGCGCCGCGCAGCTTTTCGCCATTGTGGGATACATTGTCCATGGAAACCAGCGCCAGCGGCGTCCTGCCGGCCTGATACCGCTCAAAGAGCAGCGCCGTCACCAGGGCCATTGCGCCGGCAGCCTTTGCCGGACCGTTTTCGATATCCTGGCGGATAAAGCCGAAATATTCTCCGGCCGCGTTTTTGAGGGCATAGCCTTTTTCCGTGATGGTAAAGGAGACCATCTTCAGGCCGGGGTCGCGGAAGATGACATTCAGCCTCTGGCGGGCGGCGGCGTCTTCAGGCCTGGCGGCGATAGCCTCGCCAAGGGAGGCGACCACCCGCTTTTCGCTTGTGCCGTCGCCGAGCAGCGTCACGCATAAGGCCAGATTGTCATACGGCCTGTATACCTTGTCGACCACTTCAAAGTCAAATGTCTCCACGCAGGTGATGCCGGAGGTCATGTCACCGGCGGCGATCAGGTCATCGGCGATGGAGCCGATGAAAATGCGGAAGATATTGCCGATGCCGAAGTGAACCCATTCCGGCGATGCGGCGGTTGTTTCAGCGAGTTTCTCCGGGTCATAGGAAGGCAGCGCGATTGACGCATTCAGAAAAGCGTCACGGTCTTTCAGTCCTGCGTATGTCAGTTTCATTATGATATTTCTCCTTCTGATCTCTGCTTACATAATACTGTTTTCCCATACATGCGGACAACAGAAAAAGTTCCGGAGCTGACCGGAACCCGTCTTTCTGACCGCCCTGTTCAGGGCTGGTAGCTTTCGATAAACCATTTGTTCTTTTCCAGAAACAGGTTGCGCCTTCTGCCCTGGATCATGCAGGCATAGCGTATGCCGCAGCCGCCGACCTGGGAAGCCCGGCGTTCGCTGCTGAGCACCTTGTCGATCTTGTAGCGCCTGCCGTTTTCCCAGCAGACATACAGCGGCAGGATGTCGCCGTTGCGTTTCTGATAAAGAATGACATCCACATATCTTTTATACAGTTCCATTGAATAAGGCTCCTGTCTACGGGGTCATCTTCCTCCCCTGGAAATAGCCGACCGGATGTACTGTGTGCTCCTCTTTGACATTGAACTCCGTCAGTTCGCGGTCCACCGCCGTGCAGGCTCTCTGCACCGCGTAATAACCGTACTTTGAGCGGATCTCATCCATGACCAGATCGGTCTTCCTGGAGGCTTCCAGCGCCTCCTCGTCCAGGAAGAGATTCAGCTGGTGGATGCCGCTGAACGGACGCAGGCCGCTGACGGAGACGCCGACCGCCCGCAGGGGATTCTCAAAATCATAGAGGGATATGACAAGCTCCATGGCTGTATGAAGGATGGTTTCGCTGACGTCGGTATACTGCTCAATCTTCCGTTCGCAGCCGTACCAGTCCAGGCCGCTTGAGCGCAGTGAGATGGAAATCACATTGCCCTCCATGCCGTGGTCACGCAGCCTTGAGGCCACCGCTTCGCACAGGACATAGTAAACGGCCCGCAGGTCTTCCGGATTATCCACGTCATGAACCATGGTCATGGAATTGCCGACCGATTTGACCGGCGGATGGTAAAAGCTTTCGCTCACCGGGCTGGTGTCGCCGCCGTTGGCGAAGATGGAGATCATCTCGCCGGGGATCCCCATCGCCTTCTTCAGGTACCGGCGGGGATAGACGGCCAGGTCGCCGATGGTATGAATGCTGCGCTCGCGCAGCTTGCGGGTGGTGGCCGGTCCGACATAGAGCAGGTCCGAAACCGGCAGCGGCCAGACCGTGTCGCGGTAGTTGTCCCTGGTGATAATGAAAGGCCCGTCCTTTTTCTTGCGGTCGCTGCCGAGCTTGGCGAAGATCTTGTTCCAGGAAAGCCCGGCCGACACTTCAAGGCCGATTTCCTCCTTCACCTCATGGCGGATCCTTTCCGCCATGGCTGCCGGATCGCCGAAGAGCTTTTCCGAATCCGTATAGTCGACCCAGGCCTCATCGAGGCCGAATGACTCGACATGGTCGCTGTAGCGGCGGTAGATCTTCTTCACTTCGCCGGTGTAGTAAATATAGTCGTCATAGGAAGGCGGGATGATCAGCAGGTCCGGGCATTTCTCCCTTGCCTCGCGCAGGCTTTCGCCTGTCAGAATCCCGGACTTTTTGGCGATGTCATTTTTGGCCAGGATGATGCCGTGGCGCTTTTCCTCATGGCCGCCGACCGCCATCGGCACGTCCCGCAGGGCCGGATATTTCATTTCCTCGATCTGCGCGTAGCAGTGATTGATATCGATGTGAAAAATGATTCTGTCCCGCTCCATATTCCTTTACGCAGCTTCATTATAAATCCGGATGTCGCATATTTCAATCATATGCGTAACATTTCATAAATGCATTTGAAAAACAGTTGCATTCATTGTATTATATGCATGTGAGGTGCTGACTATGGATCTGAAAGACATTATCCGTGATTATAAGCAGAAAACCGGTTTCAACGACAGTGAGATCGCCCGCCGCCTGGGTGTCTCCCGCTCCACTTCCAGCCGCTGGGCAAGCGGCCAGATCCGGCGCGTGTCGCCGGAGGTCATGGCAAAGCTTTCCGAGCTTGTCGGCTACAATATCGAGCCGGTTCTCAAGGGAATGGACATCTCCGTCAAACTGCCGGTCCTCGGCTATGTCAAAGGCGGCTATGACCTGTTTGCGGAAGAGAATTATATCGGTGAGGAGGACGCTTCCCTCTCCGACTGCAAAAACGGCGACTATTATCTTCAGGTCACCGGAAACTCGATGAACGGCGTCGGCATCATGGACGGCTCGCTTGTCCTTGTGCAGCAGACCAGCCATATCAGCAGCGGTGAAATCGGCGTTGTCATGATCGACCAGGAAGTCACCGTCAAGAAGGTTGTCCTCAAGAAAAACATGATGATTCTGGAAGCCGCCAATCCTGACGTGGAAAACAGATATTTCACATCCGATGAAATACAGAAGCTTCCGGTCCGGGTGATCGGCCGGGTCATCTCCTGCAAAACCTATTTCTGAGCATTCAAAAGCCCCGCGTCAGCGGGGCAGTTTTTTGTCTGTGTATTTTTTTCTTATGCGGCGCCGTTGAGCTCGTAGAGATAATGATACAGAGCGCCGATCATGTTGGCGTCATTGCCGAAGCTGCACGGCTGGATATCCGGCAGAGTGTAAGGCATATGCCCTTCCAGCGGCGCGTTGATTTCTTTTATGACAGCGCGCAGCGTATCCAGCAGGACCGGCTGTCTTGAGATGCCGCCGCCGATGGAAACACGGTCGACGTCGAGAATTGTCTGCAGTGAGATGATGCCGGTTGCCAGGCCTTCGCAGTATTTGCGGATGGCGGCCAGGGCGTCGGGATCGCCTTCGTTGGCTTTGGCGAACAGGATGCGGCCGTTGAGCTCAGCCGGATCGGCGCCGATTCTTTCGGCATATCCCTTTACAAGGGCGGGAACGCCGTTCTGGCCTGCCCAGCTGTTGTCATGCGGGTTGAACGGTTCATCAAGACGTGTGGAGATGACGGAGAATTCGCCGGCCGCGAATGTGGAGCCGCGGTACAGGGCGCCGTTGATAATAACCGCGCCGCCGATGCCGGTGCCGAGAACGATGACTTCACCGTTGGTGATGCCGTACATCGAGCCCATCCAGATCTCTGCCAGGGCAGCTGCCTTGGCGTCGTTTTCAACCGCGAAAGGAACCGGGATTCTTTCCGCCAGGCGGTCTTTGAGATTGACGCCGCTGACATACTTCAGGGCGCCGGATGTGTAGAAATAGCCGGTAGTTGAATCAATCTTGCCGGGCGCTGCCATTGCCAGGGCGGCGATGTCCTTGTCAGCAAACTTTTCATACAGCGATACGATGGTGTCAATAAAAACTTCCAGTCCTTCATAAGGGGTGGGGATTTCTCCCTTGGCGGCAATCTCGGCGTTCTCGTCCATGAGAGCGTACTTGATATTGGTGCCGCCGACGTCAATTGTCAGATAATTGGCCATGTTTATTATTCCTTCCTGTTTTCATTGCGGCGAACAATGATTTCTTCCTGAAAAAATTATAACAAAAAAATGAGTCTGAATTATTACAGACTCATTGCCGGGATTCATCCTTCCGGATCAGCGTGACGCAAAGCATTTTTTCATAAATGCCTCAACGAGATCGATCACGTCTTCCCGCCAGAATTCCGGGCCGCCGTGATCCGCGCCTTTAAGCAGATACAGACTCACTTCATGGCCGGTTTCCTTCAGCCGGTTATACAGGATCACGGAACCCGTGCAGTTGACTGTTCTGTCCTTGGTGCCATGGAAAATGAGCATCGGCGCGATCTTTGTTGTTTCATCGATGTTTGTTTCACAGCTCAGCTTCTTCGCAAGCTCCATATCGTTTTCCAGAAGATTCCTGCCGCCCATCACCCTGCCTTCGGGACTGTCCGGCAGGCAGTGGTTCACTGTCTGGGGATTGGAGTCAGGCGCCATCACAGAGGTTGAGCCGTAGTAATTGACAATGCCGCATACTTCGCCGCTGACACCCGGAAAGAGATTCTGAGCGCTGTCATCATTATGCAGCATGCCGCCCCAGACGGCTGTGTGGCCGCCGCTGGAATCACCGGCCAGAATCATCCGGTCCGGATCAATTCCGTATTTTTCATGATTGCTGCGGAGATAGCGGACCGCGTTGAGCGCGTCGCATGCCTGGGCGGGGAAATAAGCGATTGAGGAATCGCGGTACTCGACGATCGCGCAGACATATCCTCTTGCGGCCAGCTTTGCCACTCCGGTCAGCTGGGCGCAGACATACTGCTTTCCCCAGCCGGAGCCCTGCACAAAGACAAAGCACGGCCTGGAAAAAGACTGTTTCGGGGCGAAAGGCATGAAGCCGTCATTGCGGCTGGCCGGGATCAGAATCTGCAGATGCAGCTTTGTGCCGCTGACTTCGGCGTATTCCACATCGCGGTAATAATGGACGCTGACCTCATCACCGGTTGTCTGAATATAACCGGCGCCTTCCACTTCCTGATTGAATTCGGGCATTTCTTCATATGTGTATCTTCTGACTTCCATCTGTTTCCTCCTGCTGTTTTGTGTTCATTATGATTATTCTGCTGAACGGTAAGTCTCTTCAATAATTATAAACAACAAACGGATTTCTGTCTGAACAGAATCGGATCATGGCTGATCAGACAGAAAATGAGCCTGCATAAACATGCAGACTCATCAGTATGATTCATTTCAGCCTTCCGCCGCGGCCATCCCCTTCTCGGTCAGGTAGACAATGCCGTAATGTCCCTTGACGACGCAGCCGCTGTCATTGAGACGGTCCATCATCGTATGGACAGAGGAACGGGATACCTGCAGGGCTCTGGCGATTTCAATGCTGCGGATCCCGCGTCCGGCCGGATCGATTTCCTTCAGGACTTTCAGGTATTTCAGCATTGCCGAAGTCATTTCATTTCTGCTCATAACAGTAATCCTCAAATCGAAGAACAGGCGCTGACAGTATGCCGGCGCCTGTATTTTTACAGAATGCGGATCAGGCCTTGACGGTCTTCAGCGATACAGACTCATTGTAGGGACGGACCAGCAGCCAGATAATTCCGGCAACCAGGGCGATCGCGATGATGCCGCCGAAGATATTGCCCGCGCCTGTAAACAGGGAGCCGAGCTGGAAGATGATGAAGGCAGTGACATAGGCAAGCAGGCACTGGTAGCCGATTGCGAACCATGTCCACTTCGCGCTGTTCATTTCACGTCTGATGGCGCCGATGGCAGCGAAGCACGGAGCGCAAAGCAGGTTGAACGCCAGGAACGCGTAGCCGGCCAGGGCTGTGAGGCCTTCAAAGTCGAGGACGCCGAAGACGCCGACAACTTCTTCCTTGGCAACCAGGCCCATGACGGTGGCGATTGTCGCCTTGATATCGTCAAATCCGAGCGGTGCGAAGATCCATTTGATGCCATTGCCCAGAGCGCCGAGCACGGATTCTTCCAGTTCAAGATCAGGATTCCAGCCGAACGTGCCGTCGGTCCAGCCGAAGGTGGAACCGGCCCAGATCACGATCGAGGACAGCAGGATGATGGAGCCTGCCTTCTTGATGAAGGACCAGCCTCTTTCCCACATGGACCGTAAGATATTGCCGACGGTCGGCCAGTGGTAAGCGGGCAGCTCCATGACAAACGGAGCAGGCTCGCCGGCGAACATCTTTGTCTTCTTCAGGATGATACCCGAGATGATGATTGCGCCCATGCCCAGGAAATATGCGCTCGGCGCAACCCAGGAAGCCTTATGGAACAGCGCGGAAGAGATCAATGCGATGATCGGCAATTTCGCGCCGCAGGGAATGAATGTCGTGGTCATGATCGTCATACGGCGGTCGCGCTCGTTCTCGATGGTACGGGAAGCCATGACGCCCGGCACGCCGCAGCCGGTACCGATCAGCACCGGAATAAAGCTCTTGCCGGAAAGACCGAACTTGCGGAAAATACGGTCCATGACAAAGGCGACACGCGCCATGTATCCGCACGCTTCCAGGAACGCCAGGAAGGCAAACAATACGAACATCTGCGGAACGAAGCCAAGCACAGCGCCGACACCGCCGATAATACCGTCGAT
>JAUNJW010000048.1 GCA_030533035.1 Erysipelotrichaceae bacterium | reverse complement strand
TCATCGACAAAGAGTATTTCTCACAGTATGAAAAGGAAGACTTCTGCTTTGACATTCCGATGCAGGACGTAGTCAAAGGCAGTCTGCATCGCTATGAATATGAGATCACCCCTGGTGATGAGACAGAACACAGGACACAGTTCGCTTTCGCGAAGATTGTTTCTTCCTTTGACAACCCGCTGAAGAACATCGGCTGGGCCGCTCTGACCAGCGTGCTTGTCGGCAACAACGACTCAAAGCTGAAGAAAGCCATCATCGACAGAGGCCTGGCGGAAGATGTCGAACTGGATCTGTTCGACGGCATCCAGCAGCCATGGGCGATCCTGACAATCCGCAACACCGATGAAGATAAGTATGACGAGGTCAGGGAAGTTCTGCGCCAGGCTGTCAATGAAATCATTGAAGAAGGCATCAGCCGCGAACAGCTGACGGCTTCTCTCAACATGATGGAATTCCGCTATAAGGAACGCCACGAACCGGCCGGCCTCATGTATGGCCAGAGAGCTATGGACACATGGCTTTACGGCGGCGATCCGGCAATGAACCTGACAATCGGCGGCATCTTTGAAGAACTCCGCGGCAAAACCGAGGAAGGATTCTTTGAAGAGCTCCTGAAAGAATTCATTCTTGATGAAGAACACCTGGCCCGCATTATTGCCGTTCCTTCGGAAACACTGCTGGCTGAAAAGGCGGAAAAAGAAAAGGCCCGCCTGCACGCGGCCAAAGAGTCATGGGGTGACAGACTCAAAGATTATATTGCGCTCAACGCGAAACTGGATGAATGGCAGCAGACGCCGGATACACCGGAAGCGATCGCTTCACTGCCAAGACTGTCCCTGAGCGATCTTTCCGAACTGTCCGCAGCCGGACCGGAAGCACAGGAAATCACCGTGCGCGGTGTGCCGGTGCGCGTCTATCCGGCGGAGGCCAGCGGCATCGTCTATCTCAACCTGTATTTCAACCTCGGCGGCGTCACGAAAGAACATCTGCCGGCCCTGGGGATCTATGGCGGCCTGCTTGGTTCGCTGCCCACAAAGAACAAAACAGTGGATGACCTGCAGGAAGCGGTGCGCCGTGATCTTGGCGCCCTGAGTTTCTCCCTGGACGCCCACTCACCGTCGCATGACAATCTCAGCTGCATTCCTGTACTCGGCGTTTCCTGTTCGGTACTGAAACAGAATGTGCACAAAGCGGCTGACCTGATCCTTGAAATCCTGCAGGAAACTGTCTTTGACAGGGAAAAGATCCTGACGATTATCAGACAGGACAACGAAAGCTTCCGGCAGACAATGATCATGAACGGCCATTCCGTCGCCATGCGCAGAATCGGCGTCCATTGTTCCGCGGAAGGTGTGTTCCGCGAATATGCCGGCGGCTACACATCAGCCGCATATGAAAAAGACCTGGAAGAACACTTTGATGAAAAGTGCGGGGAATTCCTCAACGAGTGCGAACTGTTCTCGGAAATTCTCTTCACGCCTGACCGCCTGACCGTTTCCGTCACCGGAGACCAGGAAGAAGTAATCACCAGTCTGATTGAAAGACTGAACCAGATCGACGCCGTAAGGGCAAAGGTCCATTATCCGATTGAGGAGCCCGTCAGCGAATCCATTGTGATCCCGGCCGCTGTTTCCTACAGCGCCATCGGAATCAACCTGCATTCCGTGGATTCGGATTATAACCCGCATATGCTTGTGCTCTCCCATCTGATGACATATGACTACCTCTGGTCTGCCGTCAGAGTCAGGGGCGGCGCGTACGGAACCGGCTTCTCGGTCAATGCCAACGCAACCCTGTCGGCGTATTCCTACCGCGACCCCGATCCTCTCAACGCGCTTGAAGCGTACCGTTCTGCCGGAGAATATGTTGAACAGGCAGACCAGATTGACCTGTCACAGATGATCATCGGCGCCATCGCCTCCACCGAACCGCTGCTGTCTCCTTCCGCCGCGATCCGGATTGAGGACACAAGATACTTCCGCGGCATTACATATGAAAGCCGCTGCAAAGCCAGAAAGAAAATCCTCACAATGACAAAAGAGGATCTCAAAGCGCTGGCTCCGATTGTCACAAAGGCGATGGAAAACGCGCCGGTGTGCATTGTCGGCAGCCGCGAAACAATCGACGCCTGCGCTTCTGAAAATCTCACAGAACTGACAGACTTATGATCAATCTCGAATTTATCCCCGGGGACAGCCGCCTGGTGATTCTCTGCGATGAGGACGCCCCGGAAGTCCTTCAGGAAAAAACAGGCGTTTCAATCCTGATGATCAGAAATCCCGACTGGAACAATGATCTTTCCCCCTGGCCGGCTGCCCGTGTCTTCCGTAAAGGAGAAGACTTCGGCGGCGGCGCGGACAAAACGATTGCACTGATCCGTGAATGGCTCGAAAGCCATCCGGGTCAGTTCGAAAAAACAGTCATTGCCGGCTACTCCCTGGCCGGACTGTTCGCCCTGTACGCGGCTGCGCAGCTGGAATGCTTTGACGGATGTGTCAGTGCTTCCGGTTCTCTCTGGTATCCGGATTTTGCGCAATGGCTTGAAAGCCATCCTGTGCATTGCGGCACCGTTTATCTTTCCCTGGGCGACCAGGAGAAAAAGGCACGGAATCCGCTGATGGCTTCGGTTGAAGAGAAAACAAACCGGGTGTATGGACTGATCCGTTCCTATGCCAGATGCACCTTTGTGATGAATCCCGGCAATCATTTCAGCGACCCTCAGGGAAGGCTTCTGGCAGGCATTGAATGGGTGCTGGAAAACCTCTGAAAACCCCTCTTTGCACACACGAGAAAAAACAAGGCCTCCGTCGTCTGCTCATGCAGGCATGGAGGCTTTCTTTTTGCCCGAAAACATGCAGGCATGAAAAAGATTGGAGATAGTTGAAAAATGCCCTAAATTAAAGGGCTTTCGGTTAATTGAAATATTCACATATGAAAAAGTATGCTTTAAATAATTGACAAATAAGGAAACAAAATGACTGTTGATTTTTGTTGGATTTTTATATGAACATGCATATAATGTAATAGATTTACTGATTCTGAATCACGATTGATTCACGGAGGGATTTTTTACATGGCAATCACAGCAATTCTCGAGTCCAAGCTTGACGTCCGTCACAGCGGTGAAGACTGCACATTCAACGGTTATCTGGAAGACTACCTGAACATGGAGGATGTCGACCTTGACCCTGTCCTCAGGGAAGCATTCACTGAGATACAGGCTGCGGAAACTGATACCAGGATCTGTGTGGGTCTCAGGAGCGAGATCAACAACGATGCCATCAGCAACCAGATTATCCGCTACAAGGATGTATTCAAGCTCAGCGGCAAACCGCTGATCTACCCTTACATTCTCTACCTGACAAAAGAAGGTCAGGACAGAGCTCTGCTCGCAGTTCCTTATACACAGTACGGTTTCATCAAGGCCAAGGGTCTGTACTACTGCATGACCGAGCCGGGCAGTGAATTCATTGACTGCAAGAACGAAATCGTCGCCATCTGTTCCGATCAGGCAGAAGCCATCACAAAGACATTCGCTTCCCTGTTCACACAGCGTGCCGGCGCCATCCAGAGAGGCATCGACGGCCGTTACTTCCGGAACTATGATGAACTCAAGAGCGCAGCTGTCAGTGCTGCTGCCCAGCTGAAGGCAGACGCACCTGCAATCCTGGCATCCCTGGAAGACAGGGCTGACCAGATCTATGAATATGTAGTCAACTGGTTCCTGATGAAAAAAGTTCTTTATGTCCAGTACATGGTCAACAAGAACATTCTCAACTCAGTCCATGAAGGCAATGTCAAGAGACAGAGAAATCAGGCTAAGCTGAACGCCGATGAAATCACATTCATGAGCTACTCTGAAATGTGGAGAACAAACGGCGAGACAGAAGAGACTCCTGCAGCTGAGGAAGCTCCGGCAGCCGAAGAAGCTGAATAAAACTGAATCGCACAAAAGGCCGCAAGGCCTTTTTTTGTTCGGGACAGATCATTCATACGCCGGTATCCGTCTGCGCAAACCTTAAATCTGTCCGTGAATACAGAGCCCATTTTTGTGTCTGCGCACTCATCAAAGGCAGTATGATTATGCTATAATTTACTTTGAATCAAATGTGAGGAATACCCCAATGAGAAATCGAAGAAATGGAAGTTTCATCTGGATAATATTTCTGATCTTTATATTCAGCGGCGGACTGAGTGCGCTTTTCCCGCTGCTGCTGATCATCGGCGTTGTCATGGCAATCACAATGGGTGCGGTCCAGTCCTCCAACCGTGAGGAAAGTGTCCGCAATGAGTCCTACCGCAGGGCTGACAGCTATTACCGTGCCGGCAGCACCCAGAAGTATTCCGCTGCCCAGATGGCCAAGATCAACGTTTACCTGCGCAGCTGGTTCAGAACCAGAAGATCGCTGCCGATCGGCTCAAATATTGACCTGAGAATCCACGGCGAGCGTTACGCTTCCCTGGCTTCCCTGGATGTTTACCGCAACAATACCTATATCTGCTCACTGAGCGATTTCGGCAGAAGATATCCGGATTCCTACAATGAAATCCTCAAAGAACTGTCCACCCTGTCTGAACAGGGCCACGCGGCAGACGCTGAGGTCATCGACGTCGAAGCGACCGACACTGTCAAAAAGGAAGAAAAGAAGGAAGCTCCGAAGAAGGAAGAAAAGAAGGTCAAGGGATCCCAGGACTTCATCGATGAGATCAACCGCCTCAATGATGATATTCCCGATGAAAACATCTCCAACGGCCTTTACGAAACCTGTGCCCTGCTCAAGCAGATCCAGACCCTGGAAGAAAGATTCCCCGCTTCCAAAGACAAGCTGAAGAAGCTCTATGAATACTATCTGCCGATCCTGGTCAGAATCCTGAAGCAGTATGACAACCTGCAGGCAGCCCAGACAGATCCTTCCTATGAAACCACAAAGGAAAAGCTGACCCGCACAATCACACTGATCAATGACGCCATGAAGACAATCATCTCCAGTCTGACCGATCAGGACTTTATCAACCTCTCGGCGGATATTTCCACCCTGGAGGCAGTACTTCAGAAAGACGGCCTGACATCTGACGGCCAGATTTCCCAGCGCAGAGGAGGCTATTAATGTCTGACAAAGACCGCAGAAGAGAAGAAAAAGAGCGCTTATGGAATGAAGTTCTCGGCCGCAAGCGCGCTTATGAAAATGAAGGAAATGTGGATGACATCCAGCTGAGCGTCGAGGAACACGCAAAGCAGTCATCCGAAACAATCAAGAGCGCGTCCGACGCCATGGATGAGCTCAACCGGATTCTGAAAAAGCAGCAGAAGGATCTGGAAGCGTTAAGCAATGAAATGAAAAAGGACAACCGGGTTGATCCGGCTCTGATGGACATGGATCAGCTGGAAAAAGACCTGCAGATGGATTTCGGCCTGAAGCAGGAAGCCGCCGCAAAACCGGCGCCGGCAGAAACAGCCGCCAAAGCAAAAGGCCCCGAACAGTCCGACTTTGAATATGCGCTGAATGAAGTGAACAAAGCCGTTGTCGGCCAGAGCGAAGCTGTCCGCCAGCTGATCACCGCTTTCCGCAGGCCCTTTGTCATGGGCGAACGTCCGGGCAAGCCGAAGAATGTCATTATCGTTACCGGTCCGGCCGGCTCCGGCAAGCATCTGGCAATTGCCAGGGCAGCCAGGGCGCTCTATGAAAAGCAGGTATTTATTTCCGATACTGTCTATACGATAGACATGAGCCGCTATACAAGCGGATCCCAGGAACAGATTTTCCTGCAGGACCTTTATGAAGCCATCTCCGGCAAAGGCTCCGTCATCTGCTTTGAACATTTCGAATCCGGTTTCCCGGCTTTCCTGAGAATGGTCAATTCCCTGGCTGTTGAAGGAAGTGTTGTCCTGTCCAAGAGATATGTCCTGACCAAGGGCGTCCTGGTGGAAAACCAGACCGGCCTGGTCAAAGACGCCGTCGATTCCCTGAGCGCGGAAGGAAAGTATCTCGTCTTTGTGACAACGGAGAAGACCTCCAAGGTCCAGGACGCATTCGGCGCCAGCTTCATGTATCACGTTCTCGATACAGTTGTCTTTACAAAGCTGGATGAGGAAAGTGTCCGGATCATCATTGACAGGGAAGCGGAGGAGATGGAGAAGAAAGCCGCTGCCAACCTGAAAAGAAAGATCGAAGTGACACCTGAAATCAAGGACTGGGTGGCTGCCCACTATGACAAGACACAGGGGGCGGACGCCATTCATTCCCTGTTCTATGATTTCTATGTTTCCCTCAGCGAGATGATCCTCAGCTTCAAGGCTGATGAAGCCCAGCCGCTGACATTGATTGTGCGGGATGACGTCCCGTACGCAGTATGCGGAGAAAGTGAAGTCAGGCTGTCCCGCTCCAAAAACAGCGAAGAGGAAATCGCTGCCGTCAATGCCGAACTGGATCAGATCGTCGGCCTGGATATGGTCAAGAGCTATATCCGTTCCCTGCAGTCGCATATCGCTGTCCAGCAGAAGCGCAGAGAGCAGGGCATGAAAACAGCCGAAGTTTCCAAGCATATGATTTTCACCGGCAACCCCGGTACCGGCAAAACCACAATTGCCCGCCTGATCTCCCGCTACATGAAGGCGATCGGCGCCCTTTCCCAGGGCCAGCTTGTGGAAGTCACAAGAGCAGATCTGGTTGCCCAGTATGTCGGCCAGACAGCACCGCTGACCATGTCCGTTATCAAATCCGCCATCGGCGGCGTCCTGTTTATCGATGAAGCCTACTCGCTTTACAGAGGCAAGGACGATTCCTTCGGACTTGAAGCGATCGATACACTGGTCAAGGCAATGGAAGACAACAGGGAAGACCTGATTGTCATCCTGGCCGGTTATAAAAAGGAAATGGCAGGATTCCTCGAGGCCAACTCCGGTCTGAAATCCAGATTCCCGAACCTGATCAACTTTGACGACTATACCGGACTTGAGCTGCGCAAAATCGCAGAGATCCAGGCAAAGTCCAAGGGCTATGTCATTGATGAGGGAGCCCTGGAGGATCTGGAAAAATACTTCGATGAAGTCCAGTCAATCAATTCTGCCGAAGCCGGCAACGGCCGTCTGGCCAGAAATGTCGTCGAGGACGCGATTCTGAGACAGTCGGAAAGACTGATCAATAATCCGGATGCGGACATGAGCCAGCTGCTCAAGAGCGACTTCGACTTTACCGTCAAGGTAAAGCCGCCGGTGAAAAAGGAAAGCCTTACTCTTGAAGACATGATGAAGAGTCTTCAGAACAACTGATTTTTACGCGGAGCAGAGGCTCCGCTTTTTTTGTCGGAACATGAACCTTAAAATGTCTTTTAACCGCTGCATAATGCACATCGCGCCCTGCCATTATTTGGTATAATCATCTGGAGGTGTTTGTATGAAAAAGATGATGAAACTGCTCCTTACAGCCGCTGTCTGCGCAGTGGGAGTGAGTGAGCTGACATATAAAACCAAAGCCGAAAACGGCCCTGTCCGGATTCTGTTCACCCATGATCTGAGAGATCACGCGGAACCGTTCAGATCCCTCGGCGAGGAAAATGCAGTAATCAGCTTCGGCGGCTATGCATATCTGGCTTCCGCCATCAACGAATACAAAACAAGCAATACCATTGTTCTGGATGCCGGCAATTTCTCCACCGGCACGATGTACGGATCGCTGAACACTTCCTCAGCGCCCGATCTGGCCATGATGTACAACATGGGCTACGACGCGGTCACGCCCGGCATAAAAGATTTTGCCTATGGAACTGACAGGTTCGCTCAAATGCTGACAGTGGAAGGATTCTTTCCGGCAATCACGGCGGCCAACCTGGAATTCGCTTCCGGCAGTGCCGGCAGCACCCTGAAAGACGCCTGGCAGGCAGCCGGCGCTGAAAGCTGTACAGTCATTCAGACAGAAGAATACAAAATCGGCGTCTTCGGTCTGCTCGGCATGGATGATGCCTATGGCGAAGAGTCAGCCCTGATCATTACCGATCCGGCAGAAGCGGCCGCCAATGCGGTCAGCACCCTGAAGAGAGAAGGCGCGGATCTGATTGTCTGCTTATACAGCACAGACGAAGAAATCACAGAAGAATTCACTGCTGAAAGCGGCATTGACGTCATCATTGCCGGCGGCAGCCATAAACCGGAAGAAAATTACACGGTTTCCGCAGACACAGTCATCGTTTCCTCGGAAGCGCTGGGTAAAACCCTCGGCGTCCTGGAATATGATCCCTCTGGGAAAAAAGTGGTCAGCTATGAAAACGTCACCGTTTCAGACAGCGGCTTCCCGGCGGATGAAGCTATCAGCGGAATGATCAATTCCTATAAGAACTCTGTTCAGAACAATGTCATGGCCCGCTATGGCCTGGATGTCAGCCGGCCGGCATTCCGCACAACATATTCCCTGACAACAACAGACCGTCTGGCAACAGACAGAAAGTTCGCGGAATCGGCGGATCTTGTGACCGACGCCATGACAGAAGCTTACAGACCTGCTGAAACAGATGAAGCGAAACCGGTCGCGATCATCCGTGAAAACATGGTCACCGGAACCCTGTTTGAAGGAACAGTCAGTGCCAATGACATATTCAGCCTGGCTTCAGACGGAATCGGCAGCGACGGCGTGCCGGGATACAACCTTGTACACGTCTATATGCAGGGCTCTGACCTGATCGCATTATGCGAAATGGATCTGATGCTGAACATCGACAATACCGATGAGCAGTTCCACTTCGGCCGGATGTATTATGAATACTCCATGAACCGTCCTGAAACCAACCGGGTCATCGACGTCTATACCGAAGAGGCTGACGGCTACTATATCGCGGTGACCGCAGACAGATATTATCCGGTTGTCACGACCGCGGAAATCCTGCAGGCCATTCCGGAAATGATCGCCAGAACAGGCGGTGAGCTGAAATGCAATATCTATGATGAAAGCGGCGCGCCGGTCACTGATTTTGAAATCATGACGATGCGCACCGGTGATGGCGTTCCCGTCAAGACCTGGTCCGCGATGGCTTCCTATATGGAACACTTTGACCGCGGATCCGACGGAATCGATCTGCTGCCGAACACATACAAAAAGGCAAGAAAGCAGCGCGCAAAGACTTCATCGCTGAACGTGATCAAGCTCTTCAAGCATGCCAGCAGGGCCACTCTGGAATACTGGCTCAGACTGATCGTGATCCCGGTGGCGGTCCTGATCGGTCTCAACATTCTGGTCTGGCTGCTGAACTTCAAAAAAAGGAAATAAACGGACCAATAAGCAGCATGTTGCATGCTATACTGAATGCGGAATAAGAAACGAAGGAGATAATCATCATGAGTGAAATGAACAATAACCAGGGAGTTCAGGCTCAGGCCCAGGCAGAACCTGAAATTACACTGACACTGACACCGGATGAAGTGGCATCTGAAAATGAAAAGAAGCTGGCTGAACTCGAGGCCAAGCAGGATCCCGCCGCTGTAAAAGATCCGCTCGAAGAAATGAAGCTGACAGACGCTGAACGCAAAACTGTTGAAGACTTCTCCAAGAAAATCGACATTACAGAATCCAACACAATTCTTCAGTATGGTTCTGCTGCCCAGAAGAAGGTTACAGATTTCTCCAACACTGCCCTGCAGAATGTCCGCACAAAGGACCTCGGCGAAATCGGTTCCCTGTTAAGCAACCTGGTTGTTGAACTGAAGACAACCGACGACGATGAAAAGAAGGGCTTCTTTGACGGCCTCTTCGGCAAGGGCAGGGATAAAGTCACTGAATTCAAGGCAAAATATGACAAGGCGGAAGTCAACGTCGAAAAGATTGCCAGCATTCTCGAAGACCACCAGATCACACTGCTCAAGGACATCGCCCTGCTCGATGAACTCTATGCCCGCAACGCCCAGAATACAAAGGAACTCTCCATGTATATCCTGGCCGGCAAGAAGAAGCTCAAGGATGTCCGTGAAAATGAACTGCCTGCCCTGATCCAGAAGGCCAAGGAATCCGGACTGCCGGAAGACGCCCAGGCTGCCAACGACCTCGAACAGGCATGCGTCAGATTTGAAAAGAAGCTCTATGACCTCGAGCTGACAAGACAGGTTTCCATCCAGATGGGACCGCAGATCAGACTGGTTCAGAACAATGACACCCTGATGACAGAAAAGATCCAGAGCACTCTGGTCAACACAATTCCTCTGTGGAAGAACCAGATTGTCCTGTCCCTGGGTATTGAGCATTCCAAGCAGGCAATGGAAGCCGAGCGTGAAGTCACCAACATGACCAACGAACTGCTCAAGAAGAATGCGGAAACTCTCCACCAGGCAACTGTTGACGTGGCCAAGGAAAGCGAGAGAGGCATCGTTGACATCGAAACTCTCCAGCATACAAATGAACAGCTCATCGCGACTCTCGACGAAGTTCTGCAGATCCAGAAGGAAGGCCATGAGAAGCGTGAGGCAGCTGAGCTTGAACTGAGAAGAATAGAGAACCAGCTGACTGACAAGCTGCTCCAGATCAACAACGAAAAAGACGTCACCAGAAGATAAATCTCAAAGGCGGTATCCTGACCAGGCGGTCAGTGAACCGCTTTTTTCTTTTGCTAAAAAACACAAAAAAAGAACGGGTTCACCGTTCTCGTTTGTC
>JAUNJW010000047.1 GCA_030533035.1 Erysipelotrichaceae bacterium | reverse complement strand
GACGTCACCAGAAGATAAATCTCAAAGGCGGTATCCTGACCAGGCGGTCAGTGAGCCGCTTTTTTCTTTTGGCAAAACACAAAAAAAGAACGGGTTCACCGTTCTCGTTTGTCACATGATTATTTGTTCCTGATCAGAGCTTAACAACATTACCAGCCTGAGGACCGCGGTCGCTTTCGGTAATTTAAAATGTGAAAGAATGTCCTTAGTCGAGAGTCTTGAAGCCTTCACCCTGGATTGCGGAGTAATGTACGAATACATCCTTTCCTTCGTCAGTTGTGATGAATCCATAACCCTTTTCGGCGTTGAACCACTTAACCTTCCCTGTTGCCATTCTTAGTGTGATACTCCTTTTCTATGTATCTCCGAGTAAAAAAGTATGCTCGTATACAATATTTATAATATCCTCAGTATGTATGAAATACAAGAAAAAACAGGTCAGAAAAGTTGAAACCCTCTTTCATTAATTATTTAAAAGTGTATAATATTTGACCCTGTCCGGCAGACAGTCCGCAGGCGGCCGGTCAATATATCTTTAATACCTTTGCAAAAATCAAGTGCTGAAATATAATAGATAAGGTTATTAAAGGCTGAGAAGGGAAGAGTATTTCAGAAACGGCGGATCCAGAAAGCAGGCGGATGATGCGAGCCTGTTCTGACGGCTGGAAGAAGATGGCCCCGGAGCCGGCTGCCTGAACATTCAGTAAGGCGGCACGGAGACGTCCGTTATAACGTTTGAGGGGTCCCATGATTTCAATGGGACAAGACAAAGGTGGTAACGCGTGCAAGACGTCCTTTCATTCGGGATGTCTTTTTAATTCAAAGGAGGAGCACACGATGGAGAATAAAGGGCCTTATTACATTACGACTGCGATTGCGTACGCGGCAGGCAAACCCCATATCGGCAACGTTTATGAGATTGTCCTGGCAGACGCGATTGCCCGCTACAAGAGATACGACGGCTATGACGTCCGTTTCCAGACCGGAACCGATGAACATGGCCAGAAGGTTGAGGAAAGAGCCAAGGCGGCAGGCAAGTCCCCGAAGCAGTTTGTCGACGAGATCGCGGCTGTCATCAAGGAACAGTTTGACTGCATGAACATTTCCTATGACAAGTTCATCCGTACAACCGACGCCTATCATGAGAAGCAGATCCAGAAGATCTTCAAGAAACTCTATGAGCAGGGCGATATTTATAAGGGTAAGTATGAAGGTCTCTACTGCCATGAGTGCGAAGCCTTCTATACAAAGAGCCAGCTGACAGAAGACGGAAAATGCCCGGTCTGCGGCGGCGAAGTCAAACCGATGGACGAAGAAGCCTACTTCTTCAGAATGTCCAAATATGCCGACAGGCTGATCCAGTATATTGAGGACCATCCTCATTTCATCCAGCCGGAAAGCAGAAAGAACGAGATGCTCAACAACTTCCTGAGACCCGGTCTGCAGGATCTGTGCGTTTCCCGTACATCCTTCAAATGGGGTATCCCGGTCGACTTCGACCCGGACCATGTTGTCTATGTCTGGATTGACGCGTTAAGCAACTATATCACCGGCCTTGGCTATGACGCCGACGGCAATCATGATGAGCTGTATAAGAAGTACTGGCCTGCGGATCTCCATCTGATCGGCAAGGACATTGTCCGCTTCCACACCATCTACTGGCCGATTATGTTAATGGCGCTGAATGAACCGCTGCCCAAGCAGGTCTTCGGCCACCCGTGGCTGCTGACAGGCGATTCCAAGATGTCCAAGTCCAAGGGCAATGTCATTTACGCAGACGACCTGGTAAGCCTCTTCGGCGTTGATGCGGTCAGATTCATCATGCTGCATGAGATGCCTTTCGCCCAGGACGGCCATGTCACATATGACCTGATGATTGAAAGAATCAACAGCGATCTGGCCAACAACCTCGGCAATCTGGTCAACAGAACCCTGTCCATGCAGAATAAGTACTTCAACGGCATCGTTGCCAACCCGCACGATGACGCGCCGGTTGATGACGAGCTCAAGGCGGAAGCGCTGGCGACAGTGAAAAAGGTCTCTGACCATATGGCAGACCTCAGAGTCGCGGACGCGATCCAGGATATCCTTGATCTCTTCTCCCGCTGCAACAAGTACATCGACGAGACAATGCCGTGGGCTCTTGCCAAGGATCCCGAACAGATCGGCAGACTCGCGACAGTTCTTTACAACCTGCTTGAATCCGTCAGAATCGCAGGCGTCCTGCTGAAGGCATTCCTGCCGGATACAGCTGAAAAGATCCTGTACTCCCTGAACACAATGGAGAAGGATTTCGATACAGTCAATGAGTTCGGCATGCTCGAAACTGACATCAGAGTCACAGACAAGCCGGAAATCCTCTTCGCCAGACTGAATGAAAAGGAAGTCATGGCCAAGGTGGAGCAGATCCAGAAGGCATACCGTGCTGTCAAGAAGAAGGCGGCTGAAAAGAAGCCTGAAATCGAACCGGCTGATTTCGAAAAGATCGAACTCAGAGTCGGCAAGGTCCTTTCCTGTGAAAGACACCCGGCAGCCGACAAGCTGTTCGTGCTTAAGGTCGACCTCGGACAGGGTGACGTCAGACAGATCGTTTCCGGTCTGGCCCAGAGCTACACACCCGGCCAGGTAATCGGCAAGAATATCGTTGTCCTCACCAACCTCAAACCCGCTGTGATCAGGGGCATTGAGTCCAAAGGAATGCTGCTGGCGGGCAAAGACGACAGACAGATCGCCGTGGTGGAAGTCAACGGCCTCGAACCCGGCACAAAGATTTCCTGATCAGAATAAGCCGCTCAGCGGCTTTTTCAATCGGAAAGTGTTGTGTATACTAAATACATAATGGGGTCACTACAATGAAAAAATTCACAGTCATCGCAAGACCTGATGAGATATCAGAGGAGCTGAAGCACAGAACAATAGCAGATCTGAAAATGGCCGGGTATGAATACAACCCGGACTGGCCTGACTATTGCTTTGTCATCGGCGGAGACGGCACATTCATTTACGCCGTCCATTCTATCCTGAGGAAACACAAGAAGAATCTGGACAAGGTGCTGTTCTACGGCATCCATACCGGAACGCTCGGATTTTATACTGACTATCTGGACACCGAGTATGAGGAATTCATGGAAACTTTCCTGAGCGGGGCGTATGAGATCACAACCTATCCGCTGCTGCAGGTGGAATATGACACCCATAAGCACAACGCGATCAATGAGATCCGGGTTGAAAACTCAGCCCGGACACAGCTGATCGATGTTTATGTCAACGGTGAAAAGTTCGAAACCTTCCGCGGCACCGGCTTATGCGTCTGCACCCAGCTGGGTTCCACTGCCTATAACCGTTCTCTTGGCGGGGCTGTGATCCAGGAAGGGCTGGACTTTATTGAATTGACGGAAATGGCGGGCATTCACCATTCCAAATACCGTTCACTGGAAGCACCGATTATTCTGAAGGGGGACACTGAACTGGAATTCCGTTCGCCTTCATTCCATGATGCCATTATCGGCTGCGACGCCGACGTCTACCGGATCGATGAAGTAGAATCCATCCGGATCCACATCTGCCAGACTGCCTCCGTCCATATGATCAGAGGCAGGAAGGTATCCTATTTTGACAGACTGAAGAGCCTGTTCTGAGCAGGCTGAACAGCACCGGGGTGAGAAAATGAGAAACTGGCGTTCCTTTTATGAAATATTGAAATTTCCGCTGGAAATCATTTTAATCGCGTTTATCATGCTTGGCACCGGCAACCTGCTGACCAACCCGGCACTTGGAATTTCGGCATATATCACCAGTGAATATGTCAGGGCGGCAGCTGAGATGTTTATGACCGGCGGACGCTTTGTCATCGTCTGTTTCCCGCTGGTCTTCCTGATCCGTCTGGTCACCAGAAGAAGCGGATCCGGCACAACTGTGCTTTCCGCCCTGGCCGGCTATCTGGCATTTCTGGCAGCGACCATCTTCTTTACAAGAGCGGACCTGCCGGCAACGGCATATTCAAGCATTCTGGGCATGAGCGTATCACGGTCCTCGATCCCGGCATTCAACCAGGGGGTTCACTATCCCCTGCAGACCGGCGTTGTCGCTACAGTCATTGTGGCTGCCATCACAAACTGGTCTTACAACCGTACCCGCAAACGGAATGAAGACGGTATTTTCGCTTTCATTTCCAAAGAAGCCTCCGTGGCGATCAGGACTGTGTTCCTGTGTGCTCTCTCAGGCGTCGCGGTCAGCTTTGTGTGGCCGTTCTTCATCGCCTTCATCCAGCGTGTGATCCGCTTTATCAGCGTTGATACTTCCAACCCGGTCAACCTCGGCCTGTATGGAATCATGAACCGTCTTCTGGGCGTGATGAATCTCGGCACCCTGATCAGGACGCCGTTCTGGTATACAAACGCCGGCGGTTCCTGGGTCAACCTGGCCGGTGTCTCCATTGCCGGCGACGTCAATATCTGGACAAACCAGCTTCCTTCCAACGCACTGGTCGGAATGGCAGGCCGTTTCTTTACACCGTATTACATTCTCAACATATTCGCGGTGCCGGGCATGATCTGGGCCATGTATTCCCTGCATACCGACGCCATGGAACGCAGAAGGCTGCGCATCACCTGCCTGATCGCGTCAGCCGCTTCGCTGGTGTGCGGAACACTGCTGCCGCTGGAACTGATGCTGGTGCTGCTGTGTCCGCTGCTGTTTGTGTTCCATCTCGGCTATACAGCGATTCTTTACGCCATATGCCAGAGCCTGCATATGTATCTCGGCTACGCGTCAACTGACACATCCACGATCACAGCCCTGCCGGGAACTCTTCCCGAATATCTGAATTACATCCAGTATCCGTCCCTGTCCCAGACACTTCTGTATGTGGCAGCGGCAGGCGTGATTTCGATGGTGATCTATTTCCTGGTGACACGGCTTTACTTCCGGCACATGGCCATTGACCTGTTCGACAACGGCAACCGGGAGCGGCTTGTCAAAGCGACGATCAAGGCGGCCGGCGGCGTGGAGAATATCAAGATGACCCAGTCGGGCATCAGTTCAATGACACTGAGCGTCTACGATCCCAACAAGGCTGACATGGACAGGCTCAAAAAGATGGGAGCCTTCAGAATCTATGAAACCAGGGCAGGCTATGTCATCTGCTTCGGCGCAGCCAGCACAATGATCCGGATGGGCGTCACAACAGCGATCCGCGATTCCATCCGTTCCGTCAATACAAACTGATTGCTTAACATGCGGCTTCCTTAACAGGGAAGCCGTTTTGCTGTGCTATAATGAATGGGCTTTTTGAGGGAAGATATGGCAGAAAAATACTCACCGATGATCGAGCATTACCTGAAAGTACATGAGCAGTACCCGGACGCGCTGCTTTTTTACCGTGTCGGGGACTTCTATGAAATGTTCTTTGAGGACGCCAAAACTGCCAGCCGCGAACTGGACCTGATCCTGACCGGCAAGTCTGCCGGTGTCCCGGACAGGATTCCGATGGCAGGCGTCCCTCACCACGCCGTCTCATCCTATATCCAGAGACTGGTGAACAGGGGCTACAAGATCGCCATCTGTGAGCAGCTCTCGGACCCGAAGGAATCGCAGGGACTTGTGGAGCGTGACGTTGTCAGGGTGATTACCCCCGGCACGGTCATGGAAGAAATCGCGGATGAAAAGAGTTCAGTCTTCCTGGCGGCTGTCACGGACTACGGCTACGGCTATTCACTGGCTGTGACAGAAATGAGCACCGGTGAAAACTATATTGAGGATGTGCCGCACAAGGACAGCGCCCTGGTCCAGACCATCCTGCGCTCAAATGTCAGGGAAGTTGTCCTGGCGAAGGGCTTCCGCGAAAAGATCATCAAAACACTGCGTGAATACCAGGTGGTGATTTCCTATTGCGATGAAACCTCCATCCGCAATGAATATCTGCCTCTGACTGACGGTATCCTGAAGGAATATGACCTGCAGTCATACGGCCGCATGCTCAACTACCTGGAAGTCACCCAGAAACATATGCTGGCGCACCTGCAGCCGGCCCGGATTGAAAAGGAAGAAGAAATCCTCTACATGGACTATTCCACCAGAATCAATCTGGAGCTGATCACGCCCCTGCATGACACCGGCCGGGCAGTGACATTATGGACATTCCTTGACCGCTGCAAATCCGCCATGGGCTCAAGAGAGCTCAGACGCTGGATTGAAAAACCGCTTGTTTCCCGGGAAATGATCGAGAAGCGCTTTGACAGAACCGAATGGCTGATGAAGCACTTCATGCAGAGACAGCAGATGCGCGACGCCATGGCGGAAATCTATGACCTGCAGCGTCTGATTGCCCGCTGCGCGATGAATACAGCCAACGCGGTTGACTGCCAGAGACTGACAAAGACACTGGCCCAGGTGCCGGTGATCCTGGCTTCTGTCGACAGTGAGGAGTACCGTGAATTCACTTCCGCCGATCCGCTGCAGCAGCTGTATGAAAGACTCAAGGACGCCTTTGTCGACGATCCGCCTGTGCAGACCGGCGACGGCGGCCTGTTCCGCGACGGCTACAACAAGGAACTTGATGAAGCCAGGGAAATCCAGAGGAACGGCAGGGCGTTTATCGCCGGCCTTGAAGCGAAGGAAAGAGAAAGAACCGGCATCAAGACTCTCAAGATCGGATACAACAAAGTATTCGGCTATTATATCGAAATCTCCAAACTGCAGGCAGCCCAGGTCAGAGACGAATGGGGCTATGTCCGCAAGCAGACCCTGACCAACAGCGAAAGATATATTTCTTCTGAGCTGAAGGAAAAGGAAGACGCGATCCTGCATGCCCAGGAGAATGCCGTCCGGATTGAAAAACAGCTGTTCCAGGAAGTTCTGGACGAAATCCGCGGCTACCTGCCCAAGCTGCAGCGCCTGGCCAGAATCCTGGCCCAGATCGACTGCTATGGCGCCCTGGCGGAAGTCTCCTCGGCCAACCGCTATGTAAGACCGTCATTTACAGATGATGAGCTTGATATCGTCAGCGGCCGTCATCCGATCCTGGATGAACTGATGAAAAATCCCCGCTATGTGGCAAATTCCGTGCATATGGACAGGGAAAAGGATATCCTTCTGATTACCGGACCCAATATGGGCGGCAAATCTACCTACATGCGCCAGACGGCTCTTATTGTGATCATGGCCCAGATCGGCTGCTTCGTTCCGGCCAGGTCCTGCCGGATGCCGGTCTTTGACAAGATCTTTACAAGAATCGGCGCCAGTGATGATATTCTTTCCGGCCAGTCCACCTTCATGGTGGAAATGACCGAGGCCAACCGCGCGCTGCAGGAAGCCACGGAAAAATCGCTGATCCTGTTTGATGAAATCGGCAGGGGCACCAGCACCTATGACGGCATGGCCCTGGCCCAGGCGATGATTGAATACATCGCGGCCTGCATCCATGCCAAGACAATGTTCTCCACCCACTATCATGAACTGACAAGCCTGGCGGATTCCATCGGCACAGTGCGCAATGTCCATGTCGTGGTGAAAGAGGACAATGAAACTGTCACCTTCCTCTATAAAATCAAGGACGGTCCGGCCGGCCACTCCTACGGTATCAACGTGGCCAGGCTTGCCAGCCTGCCTGATTCAGTGATCGAAAGGGCGAAAGGGCTTCAGAAGGAACTGGAGTCCAAGCGCCGGGTGGTCCAGCAGAGCTACCAGCTGATTGAGATGAAGAAGGAAGACAAGACAGCGGAAATGCTTAAGGACAAGCTGTCATCCGTCAATCCGGACGACCTGTCCCCCAGAGAAGCGTGGGTGATGCTGAGTGATCTTGCGGATCTTGTGAAGAAAGATGCGTAAAATCTCACAACACGCAACTTAAGTGCTATATTATATATAGAATTGTAGGGAATATCTTGGTTCTGAGGAACAATGATATTCCCTTGTCATTCAATGGAGGTTTCCCATGGAACTTGATAAACTGATTATCCGCGGTGCGAAGGAGAACAACCTGAAGAATATCTCCCTGGATATTCCGAAAAACAAACTGGTTGTCATGACCGGTCTTTCCGGCTCCGGCAAAACATCGCTGGCGTTTGATACCATCTATGCCGAAGGGCAGAGAAGATATGTGGAATCCCTGTCTGCGTATGCCAGGCAGTTTCTGGGCGGTGTGGAGAAGCCGGATGTCGAAATGATCGAAGGTCTTTCCCCGGCAATTTCCATTGACCAGAAGACCACATCCAACAACCCCCGTTCCACCGTCGGAACAGTCACGGAAATTTACGACTATCTCCGTCTGCTGTATGCCCGTACCGGAACACCTTACTGCCCCAACCACAACATTCCGATCACCGGCCAGACGCTCAAGGAAATGACAGACACCCTGATGGCGCTGCCTGAGAGAACCAGACTGACAATCATGGCCCCGCTTGTCAGCAACCGCAAGGGCACCTTCAAGGATGTGTTTGCCAAGCTGCTCAAGGACGGCTATGTCAGAGTCCGTGTCGACGGTGAAATCAGAATGCTGGAAGACGAGATCGAGCTGGATAAAAACAAGCGCCATGACGTCGACGTCATCATCGACAGAATCGTGAAAACAGAAGACAGCCGCTCAAGAATCAATGACTCCATGGAAACGGCGCTGAACCTGGCTGACGGCAAGGCGGCGGTCATTGCCGGCGATGAGGAGATTTCTTTCTCCTCCCATTTCGCCTGCCGGATCTGCGGTTTCACAGTCCCGAGCCTTGAGCCCCGCCTGTTCTCATTCAACGCCCCGCTCGGCGCATGCGATGTTTGCCATGGCCTGGGCATTACGGAAGAAGTCGATCTCGACAACCTGATTCCCGATAGGAACAAGAGCATCCGCGAAGGCGGAATCCGCTATTATAAGAACATTGTCGATACAGACAACATCGAATGGCAGACATTCGCGGTTCTTCTGAAGGAATACAAAATTTCCGAAGACACACCGATCAAAAACATGACAAAGAAGCAGCTGGACGCGATCCTCTACGGAAGCGATCATCCGATCAAATACGCGATCACTTCCTCCGGCGGCAACCATTATGTCCGCAACGATTATATTGAAGGCGTCAAATCCCTGATTGAAAGAAGATATGTCGAAACCACCTCGGCGATGTCCAAGGACTGGTACCATTCTTTCATGATTGAGTCCGAATGCCCCAAGTGCAAAGGCAGAAGACTCAATGAAAAGGTTCTTTCTGTCCGGGTCGGCGATTCCAATATCACCGAATTCACAGCCCGCTCAGTCGTGTCGGCCCTTGAGTGGGTTGACCAGCTGAAGCTGGACGCGGAAAAGACAAAAATCGCTGACGTTGTCCTGAAGGAAATCCGCAGCCGTCTGCAGTTCCTCAAGGACGTCGGCCTGGAATATCTGACCCTTGACCGTCTGGCAGGTTCCCTGTCCGGCGGCGAAGCGCAGAGAATCCGCCTGGCCACCCAGATCGGCTCCCGCCTTTCCGGCGTTCTGTATGTTCTTGACGAACCGAGCATCGGTCTCCATCAGCGCGACAACTCCAAGCTGATCGCAACGCTCAAAAATATGAGAGACCTCGGCAACTCGCTGATTGTCGTTGAACATGATGAAGAAACCATGATGAGCTCCGACTGGATCGTCGATATCGGTCCGGGCGCCGGTGTCCACGGCGGCGAAGTCATCGCCAACGGCACACCGGAGGAAATCATGGCGACAGAGAACTCCATCACCGGCCAGTATCTTTCCGGCAAGAAGATCATTCCGCTTCCGGAAAAACGGCGCAAAGGCTCAGGCGCCTTCGTCGAGATCAAAGGCGCGGCCGAACATAACCTGAAAAACATCAACGTGAAGTTCCCGCTCGGCCGGCTGATCGCTGTCACCGGCGTATCCGGCTCCGGCAAGAGCACGCTTGTCAACGAAGTTCTCATGAAGGCGGTTCTGCAGAACCTCGGCAGACAGAAGATCCGTCCCGGAAAATTCTCCTCCATCAAGGGTCTTGAGAATATCGACAAGTGTGTCCAGATCGACCAGGATCCGATCGGCCGCACACCGCGTTCCAACCCGGCCACCTATACAGGCGTCTTCGATGACATCCGCGATGTTTTTGCCAAAACACCGGAAGCCAGGCTGCGCGGCTATGACAAGGGCAGATTCTCCTTCAATGTCAAAGGCGGCAGATGCGAGGCCTGCTGGGGCGATGGCGTCAAGGTCATCTCCATGAACTTCCTGCCGGACGTCTATGTGCCGTGTGAAGTCTGCCATGGCCGCCGCTACAATGAAGAAACCCTGCAGTGCACCTACAAGGGAAAGAATATCTACGATGTTCTGGAAATGCCGGTTGAAGAAGCACTGGGCTTCTTTGCCAATCATCCCAAAATCAGCAAGAAACTGCAGACTCTCTATGATGTGGGTCTCGGCTATATCAAGCTCGGCCAGTCTTCCACAACGCTTTCCGGCGGTGAGGCACAGCGTGTCAAGCTCGCCAGTGAGCTGCAGAAGAGGGCAACCGGGAAAACCCTGTATATCCTCGATGAGCCGACAACCGGCCTTCATACCGATGATGTCAGCCGGCTGATCGCGGTTCTGCAGAGAATTGTCGACAACGGCGATACAGTCATTGTCATCGAGCATAATCTCGACGTTATCAAGTCAGCCGACTGGATCATCGACCTCGGGCCTGAAGGCG
>JAUNJW010000046.1:936-10696 GCA_030533035.1 Erysipelotrichaceae bacterium | reverse complement strand
GGGTTTTGAATATGTTATTATCACCTGCCAGACCAACCTATCGCTGAATGACACAAAAGATATCCTCAGATCCTGTAAGGAAATCTCTCCGGATGCCGTGGTTGCTGAAGAGATCTGCGCAGCGACCAGGATGCGCCAGGAAGCGGTCATGAATCTTAAGGATACGGACTGTCTGATCGTGGTCGGCGATCCCCGCTCGAACAATTCCAATCAGCTGAAGCGGATCGCTTTTGACGCCGGGATCAGAGAAGCCTATCTGATCGGCAGTGTGCTCGATCTCAAAGAGGAAATGGTGAAAAATAAAAACCGCATTGCCGTAACAAGCGGTTCTTCCACACCGAATTCCCTGACTGAGCAGGTGCTGAATTTCCTCAGGCAGTATGCGGAAACAGGAATCTTCTGTCTTCCCGAGGAAGCCGACGTCAGACTTCTTTGAGGGATGCGATTTCCTCATCCGTCAGATATCTGTATTCCCCCGGCTTCAGGTCCTCATCGAGAACGAGGTCCTTCATCCGCAGACGTTTGAGATATGTCACCTTTGAGCCGACTGCCAGCATCATCCGTTTGATCTCGTGATATCTGCCTTCCGTAATTACGAGCGTGAAGGAAGTATCCGAGATTTTTTTATACTTCGCCGGTTTGTAGGTTTCATCCTTCCAGGTGATGCCGGATTCAATCCTGGCAATCTCCTCATCGCTTAACGGCAGGTCGACTTCGACATAGTATTCTTTTTCGACATGTTTCCTGGGAGCCAGAAGCTCATGGCCGAGCTGGCCGTCGTTGGTGATCAGCAGCAGCCCCTCCGTATCCTTGTCGAGGCGGCCGACCGGAAACAGGTTCCTGAACGGTTCAATTATCAGGTCAAGAACATTGGGCTCGAAGCCGCTGGTGGCGGAGATATAGCCCGCCGGTTTGTTGAGCATGAAATAGACAAACTCTGAATAACTGACAGGCTCATCATCAAAGAGAACCTCGTCGTTTTCTTCGTCGACTTTCATATCCGCGTGTTTCGCTTTGACGCCGTTGACCTTCACATGGCCGTCCCGGATCAGTTTTTTGACTTCCGAACGGGTGCCGATGCCGGCTGTGGCAAGATATTTATCAAGACGGTTCATGGTCATTCCTTCTTCTTTTTCCGGCTGTCCGTCAGCCTGATTCCCGAGATTGTCAGGATGAAATAGCAGACAGCGAAACCGGCAAGAATGACGCCGGCCAGGATCAGGCCTGAGAACAGGCGGTCAGAACTCAGCGCAAACAGGCCGAAATACTTCGCCAGTGCGTAAATGCCGTTGACGGCAAGGCAGGCAAGGACAATCCTGACCGTCATGACAAGTGATGTCAGGAAGGAAACGCTTCTGCGGTTGGAAATCTTGGCCATGCACAGGAAGCAGAAGACTGCCTGGGCAAGTACGGAAGCCGCAAAGAGTCCGGCAGAGCCGAGACTGCCCGGCAGCAGCCAGAACAGAACGCCGTTGGCGGCCGCCGCGATCAGCGCGTAGGCAATGCATGAATTTCCGTAGCCCATGGTTAACATCATCTGTGTCACCAGCCAGCTGCCGCCCAGCAGGAATCCCTGGGCAGCGCCATAGATCATAAACACCGAACTTCCGAGGGCAAGCTGCTGGCCGTACAGGAATGCAAGGATCTGTTCAGCCAGGCAGGCGATCGTAAAGCTCAGGGGCAGCGCGTTTGCGGTATACATGGTGGTGATTCTTTCAATCCGGGCCGCTGTTTTTTCCTTCTGTCTGTTCCAGGAGGTTTCCGCCAGCTTCGGGATATTGATATCGCCGCAGTTCTGGGCGACCGGCAGGGTCACCATTGTCACAGCCGGGATCAGGGCGCCGTAAAGCGCGAGAATCTTTTCAGCGTCCACCGCCTTCACCCGGTAAGCCATCGCTGTAAAGACAGTCATGAACACCGGAATCATGATCATCAGACCGAAGATCAGCGATGTGATGCCGGAAGGAACGGTGAATTTCAGCAGCTCGACGAACACCTTCTTCTTCGTCATCGCCGGAATCATCTGCGCCTTTGCCATCTTCTGCAGCTTCTTGATTTTCATGGTGTCATACAGGGTCAGAAAGCCGCCGGCAAGCGCCTGCGAAAGAAGAAGTCCGCCGGCCGCGCCCATCGCCGCAAAGGAACGGTTGAGATGGAAGCCGTGCACAAGGATGATCATGATCACAAAACTGAAAATATAGAAGGAAAACGAAGAAATCATCTGGCTTCTTTCATCGATCTTCATTTCACCCATGCCCTGCCAGAAGCCGCGCAGCCAGCTGACCCAGGAACACGCGACGCCATAGAGAGCGCCGAAAACCAGGCACAGACGGATCAGCAGCTGGTCTTTGGCGGCGTTTGTAAAGCCCAGGATCAGCCCGGAAAGCGGACCGGAAGCGATGATCAGGATCAGGGCGAAAAACACCGAAACCGACATCGTCAGGATCAGTGAGACAAGTCTTACATAAAGAACGCTTTTATAATCGTTTTTGCCGGTGAAACGGCTGATGAACGCCGCTTCTGTGAAAGGAAACGCGCATGAGTTGTTGAGTACGAAAAAAACAGCGACCGCTGAAAGAACACTGAGTCCCATGGCTGCCTCAGTCCCGCCGAAGGCATAATAAAAACCAATGAGAATCAGGTTCAGAATCACTGTGACTGTCAGTTTTGTCCGGTTGTCAACCGAGCCGGCCATCGCCGATGAGGTCCTGCGCATCAGCCTGCATCCTCTTGCGTTTCAGCGGGCTCCTCTGCCGGCGGGGCTTCGGTGACGATTCCTTCCATGTTCAGGGTGAAACGGAGGAACTCACGGGACGTTGTCTTTTTGGATTTATCTTTCCATTCCACCAGGAAGGAAAGTTCAATTTCATCATTTTCACATTCGCCGCTGACGATCAGGCCCTTGACAAAACCGGCCTTTGAATTGACCTGGTTCGGGATCATCGAGCTGGACGCGTCGAAAACACCGGAGGAAGGCATCATCTTGACAGCCTCCTGGTAAGGTCTTTCATCCTCGACGGTCATGATGACGATGTCATACATGGAAATCTTCGGTTCGTCGAAGATGACATAATAGCGGTAGGTGCCGTCATCCCACTGGGTCATTTCGGCACTGACTGTATAATTCTCGCTGGCTGAAGCGAAACGGGTGTTTTCTTCAATCGCCCGGTAATATATCTCATATCTGGAAACCTCACTGCCGGAACTGGCTGTGCATCCGGCCAGCAGATTCACGCACAGCAAAGCAGCGAGGTATCTGTTCTTCTTCTGAAATCTCATAGATTGATTATATCAGAAGAAAGGCGGCCTTCGCCGCCTTTCATGCATTTTTTCCTTAATTTCAGAATGTGATGATGTAGTAGTTCTTCTTGCCCTTTTTCAGGATGGAGAACTCATTGTTGAGAGCGTCTTCACGCTTCAGGACTGTATCCAGGGCTGTTTTCTTCTCACCGTTGACGGAAACTGACCCCTGCTGGATCAGCTTTCTGGCGTCACCCTTGGATTTGGCGATCTGTGCCTGGACCAGGGCGTCAATCAGAAGAACGCCGTCTTCAACCGCAGTCTTCTTGGCGTCGGCAAGGCCTTCCCTGATTTCATCGGCAGGCAGATCCATGATGTTGCCTTTGAAGAATGTCTCGGTAATGCGGAGCGCTTTTTCAAGTCCTTCTTTGCCATGGACAAGTTCAGTCAGCTCGGCAGCCAGTGCCTTCTGGCCTGCTCTTTCCTCAGGACGCTCAGCAGTCAGCTTTTCAAGTTCCATGATCTCTTCGGGTGACTTCAGGCTCAGTCTCTTGAGGTAGTCGACAATGTCGCTGTCCGGTGTGTTGACCCAGAACTGGTAGAATTCATACGCGTTTGTGCGGGCCGGATCCAGCCAGATATTCTTTCCTTCGGACTTGCCGAACTTGGAGCCGTCGCTCCTGGTGATCAGCGGGGAAGTGATGCCGAAGATCTTCGCGCCTTCGCCGATGACCTTTCTGATCAGTTCCGTGCCTGTTGTCAGGTTGCCCCACTGGTCGCTGCCGCCGATCTGGATCTGGCAGTTGTGGCGCTTGTAGAGCTGCAGCCAGTCGATGGCCTGCAGGATGGTGTAGCTGAATTCAGTGTAGGAAATACCGGAATCCAGTCTCTTTTTGATGGTATCCTTCTGCAGCATGTAGCTGACATTGAACAGCTTGCCGTAGTCACGCAGGTAATCCAGCAGCGTCATCTGGCCGAGCCAGTTGTTGTTGTTTTCCATGATGGCGGCGTTGGCGCCTTCAAAGGAAAGGAAATGGGCCAGCTGGTCACGGATGCAGTCAGCGTTGTGCAGGACTTCCTCGTGGGTCAGCAGCTTTC
The DNA here is from genome assembly GCA_030533035.1 of Erysipelotrichaceae bacterium. GTDB lineage: Bacteria > Bacillota_I > Bacilli_A > Erysipelotrichales > Erysipelotrichaceae > Bulleidia. Next base: position 6,358 of record JAUNJW010000046.1, on the reverse strand, counting down.
TCTCAGTGGTCGGACGGGGATCGCCGATCATGCCTGTGAAACCGCCGCATAATGCGATCGGCTTATGGCCTGCCTTCTGGTATCTGCGCAGCAGGATGATCTGCTGCAGATGGCCGACATGGAGAGAATCGGCAGTCGGGTCAAAGCCGCAGTAAATGGTTGTCTGGGTCTTGAGCTGTTCCTTGAGTCCTTCCGGGTCTGTGCAGTCCTTGACAAGGCCTCTCCATTCAAGTTCTTCAATAAAATTCATCTTTCTTCTCCTCTTCACGGACGCACATATAAAAGGCGCCCTTTTCATCTAAGGACGCCTTAAGCGCGGTACCACCTTAGTTCACTTTCGTGCACTCATCTATGCCTTTAACGCAGGCGCACACGTCCTGTCTTTTGAGGCAGGAAGCTCACAGGTGTATTCACTGCGGTTCCTACGTTCCCTTTCACCGGCCGGGAACTCTCTTCATGTAAGGATAACCGCCGCTACTTGTCCTGGTCATTGCCGGAATTGATTGTAACGCGTTGCAAATTGCGTTGTCAATTCTTTGTTGTCTGACGCGGGGTAAACAGATAGCTGAGCTCAATGACTTTGTCGGATTCAGCTTCGCTTGCCAGCATTTTTGTCATGACACGCATGGAGACAGCGCCGAGATCATAGGACGGAATGGAGAATGAAGAGATCTGCGGTCTCATCATGGCGTTGTACTTGGTGTCAATCACACAGGCAACTTCCATATCGCGGGGAACTTCGATGCCGTTTTCCCTGGCCGCGTTGACGATCGCCATGGCCTGGGAATCGCGGTTGCCGATCATCAGGTCATACCTGTGATCCCTGAGCCAGGTCTGCAGGAACAGATAGCTGGTTCTGGCTTCCGCCGGGATTTCCAGGAATCCTTCGAATGTCTTGCCTTTGGCTTCAAATGCCTTTCTGGCGCCGGCAACCATCTGGTGGCAGGCATACTGGTTCTTGCGGTCCTCAATGATCGCAATCTCATCCTTGCCCTCTTCCAGATACTTGGTTGTCAGTTCATAAACCGCCTTTTCAATGTCAACGTAGACGCTGCATACCTTGTCGCCGTGCATGCGGCCGCCGATCAGGACGATCGGAATATTGTAGCGGGAGAGAGTTTCCACTTCCGGAACCTCCAGCTTGTCATAGTAAAGAATGACGCCGTCCACATTGGATTTGATATTGTCTTCAATCACGGAGGAAAGATCCGTAATACCGGCGGTGATGGTATGGAAGATAATGTTGTAGTTGTAAATCTTTGCCACGTCAATCAGACCGTTGATGATCTGACCGGTATAGGTAAAGCTTGCTTCGGGCACGACCAGACCGATAGTCGTGCTTTTCTGAAGCGCGAGTCCCTGCGCGATGGCATTCGGCTTGTAACCCAGCTTGTCAACGGCGGCCTGGACCTTTTCTCTGGTCGGTCCCTTGACGACATTGGAACCGTTGATGACACGGGATACAGTAGCTAATGAGACTCCGGCTTCTTTCGCGACATCATATATTGTTACTCGTTTCATGTCCGACGATCACCCCTGTCTTTTATTCCTGACTGTCACTGTCTGTAAGATTCTGAATCGCTTCTTCCTCTTCTTTTTCCGCGCTGATTCCCTCAGCGTCTTCTTCTGCCTCTTCCTTTTTCGCAAACAGGGAGAGAACACTGTTCTTTACATTTGTGAACAGTCCGGCAGCGCCTGTTTTGGCCTTGGCGATTGTATCCTGGACCTCAGGCTTGCTGAGTGTCTCGTCAATCTTTCTTGCCGCTTCCTTTGTACCTTCACTGACTGCGTCGGATGCCTTTTTCCATGTTTCGCCGGCTTTGTCAGCGAACTTTTTGACATCTTCATTTTCGCTCAGCTTGGAAGCCTGGACCTTGGCGGTTTCAATTGCCTTGCCGACATTGTCCTTAACCGCGTTGACGCCGTTCTGGACAGCCGGATTGGCCATTGCCTTGTCATAAGCGCCCTTAATGCTCTCAAGGGACATGCTGACAGTATTGAAGGCCTTTTCTTTCAGTTCTTCAAATTTGTCGGGCTGTTCATTTGAGACAAAATCAGGACTTGTAAAGCCGTCATCCGCATCGTCTGCCGCTTCAGCGATTTCTTCGGCCTTTTCTTCTGTTTCTTCCGCTGCTTCTGCAATCACTTCTTCAGCCGCTTCCTTGATTTCTTCTTTTTTCTCTTCCACGGCTGCTGCGATTTCTTCTTTCTTCTCTTCTGCTGCTTCACAGATTTCATCAGCGGCGGCACTCAGCTCTTCCTTGATTTCCTCTGCTTTGTCAGCTGCTGCCTCAATTGTTTCCTCAGCAGCTTCAGCTGTGTTTTCATTGAGTTCCTGAATCTTTTTCTTCAGATTCTCAACAGTCTTTTCAATGGAATCAATCGGCTCGTTGGAATTATTGAAATCGATGCCGGTGTCTGCTGTTTCAATCTTGTTTTCTTCGCTCATAGTTTACTCCTGTCCGCCTTCGGCAGTTTCTTCTTCTGCCTCCTTAGGCATTTTGTCTGCGACGAATTCTTTCAGATTGTCGATATTCTCGCTGGCGAAATCAACCGCTTTTCCGAATGTCTCAGCTGTTTTGTCATGGACTCTGTCGAGCGTATGACTGTACTTGACAGCTGTATTCAGAGGCGCCTGTACTTTTTCAATGCTCTTATCCACAAGTCTCAGCGTCGGGTCCAGTCCCTTGACTGTCGCGGTTATGCTTTCTACGAGATCGACGATTTTCTTCAGAAGAATGCAGACAAATACCAGAGCCACCGCTCCGAGTATCGGCAGCAGCTGCTGCGATACATTCTGTAATGCAAGTAATAAATCGTCCATAATCAGGTCTCCTTCTTAATCTCGATTATAGACTTCCTTGAAAATTTTTTCAATAACCATGAGAGCGCTTAACATACAGGTTTTAAAGTGTTTTTTTAAGGTTTGTCCCCTACTTTGTGAAGGATGATGATAATTGTTCAAAGCAATGAAAAAGCACCCTGTTAACAGGGTGCTCACAATCTATAATCAGCTGATCAGCCTAACGGCTTTTCAATGACGATGGTCGCGTCTTCAGCGCTTTCCGGTTCGTCGTCCCAGAGATTGAGATCCGGGAAAAGAGGCGCTGTTTCCTCGCTTGCTTCGCCGGCTGCCTTGGCATATTCCTCATCCCTTACCTTGAGAATGTCGTCAAGGGAGAACTCAGGGATTTCATCCTCAGCCTTTCTGGCCTGCGGTGTGGCAAGGATTTCTTCCTGCTCGTTGGACTTTCTGACTGTCTTCTGGATGTTGGAAGGCTTGTCCTCCTGGTTCATGCCGTACATCGGGGAGATGATCGGGCTGATATTCGGATCATTCTTGGCCTTCTGGACCTCAGAGATCTTTGTCGTTGTTGTCTTAAGAGCGTTCATGTCCTTTTCATCAACACCGAAGATCGGGCTGATCACAGGCTGGAACTGATAGCCGGATGATCTCGGCTTGTCCTGGCGGGCCGGTTTTGCGGCGGGCTTGGGTTTCGGTCTGGACTGCTGTACTGCGGGTGCGTCGTCAACCTTGATGTCAAAGGAAGGAGCTGCCGGAGCAGGTTCTCTGAATACAGACTCATTTCTTGCCTGTTCGCGGCGCGGCTTCTGGGTCGGAATCGGCTGTGTGACATCAATTCTCTGCATGGCAGGACGGACTTCAACAGTTTCCTCAGACTTGAAAACGGGAGCCGGTGCCGGTGCGGGCGCAGGTGCGGGGGCCGGTACGGGTTCTTCCACAGTCTCAGCAGGCTTCGGTGCCTCTGCCTGGACAGGGGTTACTTCCGGGGTATACGAAGCAGGTTCTGCAACTGTTTCTTCCTCTTCGTCGTCGAGGTCTTCTTCCTCTTCAAACAGCAGGTCCTGTAATTTTTTAAGCATATTGATTTCCCTCCTGGAATACAAAATATATTTTATGCCATTTATGTGGCGTTGTTAATAAAAATAATAACACAAAAAAGCCTGTTTACCGCATATTCCTGACTATTCGTTATTCTCTTCCCCTTCCTCTGCGGGCTCTTCACTGCCTTCTTCAGAATCGGGAGTGACGCGGGGCTGGCCGTCATAATCGACCAGAAGTTCCTCAATCGATCCGTTCTCCGGCGCTTTGTCCTCGAACAGCTCCACCGGTGTGCCGACATAGTCGATGCCTTCCATGGTGGTAAAGGCAGCCAGTACCTCCTGGGATTCGACAGTGACGGAACGGGAGATCTTGAGCATCTCTGCCGCCACAGCCGGGGCTGTCGCTTCCGTGGCGAAGCCTTCGAATGACATATAGCCGGCGCTGACATGGATCAGGCATTCATTTTCACCGGATTTCTCGATGACAACCGAATACGGCTTTTCGCTGCCGTCCGCGCATGTCATGGTGCCTTCGGACTGCGCGATCACGCTGCCCCGGATGGCATAGCCATGGATAATCTCCTGCTCCGGATAATACTTCTCATTGATAATGGCGGCAACGTCAAGATTCATGACAAAGCGGTCGCTGCCCATCAGAAACTCATTGCCGGTTTCAGTGGACGCCATCCGGCCGACGGACGGCTCAAGGTAATAGGAATAGTATTGCTTGCGGTTGTTGGCAGAGGAAAGCGGATGCGAAAGCGCCTCAGCGCAGGCCTGGTCCAGACGGGGCTGGATACCGGCTGAGATCATGGTGCATCCGTTCAGCATAAGCAGACATGCCATCAGCAACAGAAACTTCCTCATGTGATACCTCAATGCTTATTTTACCATATCCGCCTGCGGTTTGCGACGGACCGCGGTCAGCTGGTAGATCGGCTGGCCGAGTTCCATGAACCGTGCTTCATATTCCGTGACGGCATCTTCGGGATGTTCATCACGGCGGTAATCGACTGAGAATTCCGTGAATGTCCAGCCGGCCTGCGAGAATGTGACAACCGAATCCTCAAACAGCCCGACGTTATCGGTCTTCATCCGGATCCTGCCGTTTTCACCCAGAAGCTTATCGTACATAGCAAGAAAGCTTTCAGAGGAAAGGCGGCGCTTATGGGTGTATTTCTTCGGCCAGGGATCGGAGAAGTTGAGATGGATCACATCAATCTCCCCTTCCTCAAACCATTCCGTCATGATTTCCGCCCGGTTGACAATCATCCGTTTGTTGTGCAGATCGGCGTTTTCCTCTTCAACTGCCTTTCTGGCGGCGACGGCGGCGGCGCTGCGGTCCTTTTCCAGGCCCACCCATCCTTCTTCCGGATACATGGCGGCCATGTGGTTCAGATAATCGCCCTTGCCGGTGCCGATTTCAACATGAAGGATTTCACAGCCAAGGAGCTCTTTCCATTTTCCCTTCAGTTCAGCCGGGTTTTCATAAATATAATCACTGTGTTCGGCCAGCCAGGGATCCGCCCACTTCTTTTTTCTCATTCGCATACATCGTCTCCTTGAACAAAAGGAA
>JAUNJW010000046.1:0-913 GCA_030533035.1 Erysipelotrichaceae bacterium | reverse complement strand
GTTTTTATTCACTGTCCTTCTTTTTGAAGACACGGCGCTCAACATTGGCGCTGCTCTTGTTTTCATAAGAGCCGCGTGTATTGTTTCTGCCGCGGTTTCTGTCGCCCTTTTCAGGTCTCTTCTTTTCGACATAGCCTTCCGGCTTTTCGAGACACTGCTTGGCGGAAACCTTGACCTTGCCGGCGTCGTCAATCGCGGTAACCTTTACCCTGATTGTGTCGCCGACATGCAGGACATCACCGATCTTTTCAACTCTCTCCCATGCCAGTTCGGAAACATGGAGCAGGGCGTCTGTGCCCGGGAAGAGTGTGACAAAGGCGAAGCTTTCACGTACTTCGGAAACAACCGCGTCATAAACTTCATCAATCTTGGCTTCACGGATGAGGTCGAGAATGATCTGCTTGGCCTTGTTGATCATTTCACGGTCTGTATGGTAGATGACGCACTTGCCGTCATCATCGATATCAATCTTGACATCGTTGCATTCCTCGATGATCTTGTCGATCTGCTCGCCGCCCTTGCCGATGACAATACGGATCTTGTCGGTCGGGATGGTGAGATGATCCATCTTCGGAGCCCACTTGGAAACTTCGGGTCTCGGTTCAGAGATGGCTGTTTCCATGTTGTCGAGGATTTCCATACGGCCCTTGTGCGCCTGGGCCAGTGCTTCTGTCAGGATTTCCTGGGAGATGCCTGTGACCTTGATATCCATCTGCAGGGCTGTGATGCCTTTTCTTGTACCGGCAACCTTGAAGTCCATGTCGCCGTAGTGGTCTTCCATACCCTGGATGTCAGTCAGGATGGAGTATGTGTCACCGACAGTGATCAGACCCATCGCGACACCGGCAACCATCGCCTTGATCGGAACACCGGCTGCCATCAGGGACATTGTGCCGGCACAGATCGAAGCCTG
>JAUNJW010000045.1 GCA_030533035.1 Erysipelotrichaceae bacterium | reverse complement strand
TTCTTCAGCTTTGTCTCAATGACGCCCGCCTTCATGATGGTATCCTTGAAATCCCATCTCTGCTTGGGGTTGTCGGAAACAACTTCAGCGATGATGTCCATGGCGCCCTGGATGGCGTCCTTGATGTTTTTGACATCGTCATTGATATACTTCATCGCCTCTTCGACAAGGTTTCCTTCTGTGGGAAGTGCCAGCATCCAGTCGGCCAGCGGCTGCAGGCCGTTCTTGATGGCTGTGGCTGCCCTTGTCTTTTTCTTCTGGGCATACGGACGGTAAATATCCTCGACCTGGGAGAGCTTTGTGCATTCCTCAACGCTCTTTTTGATTTCATCGGTCAGCTTGCCCTGCTCGGCGATCAGCTTGAGTACATTCTCCTTGCGTTCCGCCAGCTTGAGCTGATAGTCATACTGCTTCTGGATGAACAGAATCTGTTCTTCATCGAGTCCATGTGTCTGTTCCTTGCGGTAACGGGCAATAAACGGAACCGTGTTTCCCTCTTCCAGAAGGGAAAGTGTATTCTGCACCTGGCTGAGATTTACTTTCAGCTCAGCCGCGATTGATCTGATAATTTCTTCATTCATAGAATTATTCCTCCTGCATCCGGGCACCGTTCTGCATATGCGCACAGGTATCCGGGAATGCTGTCAGGCAGAATCCCGACTGAGATATATTATCACGCCTTTCGCATTTGTCACATATTGACATTTGAAGACAAAAGCGCACCTGCCCTGCCTGAACAGGATTCACAGGCAAAACTGTACATGGAAACAGTCAGAAAACAAAAGACGGCTGTCAGGGAAATACAGCAGCCGTCAGTCACTTTGTTTTGAAGGGAATTCAGCTGTCGCTGTTCAGTTTCTTTGTGCTGAAAACGACAGAGCGGTAGTAGTACATGGTAATCAGCCAGCAGATCACCAGCGGAATCACCAGGAAGGCGGTTAACGGCAGCAGCAGCTCTGTCCGCATCGCCCCGCGCATCATCTGCGAGATCATGATCGACTCCAGATAAAGCAGCGAAACAAGTGTGACAAAACCATAGAAAGCCGTTGTCTCAAGGACAATCATCCGGTTCAGCTGCGTGCGCAGGTAGCCGATCTGGCTCATGGTTGTAAAGTAGCCTTTTCTTTCGGCAAGCTCGGTCGAATACTTGAACATGATTGCCAGGGCAAGAAGCGTGTTCATGACAATGTATGACAGCATTGCCAGCATCATCTCCGCCGGGTTCATGTCCGGCGACATGACAATCGCGATTAACATGACCGAGGAAACGATGAACAGGATGATGTTGAAGCGCATGATCATCAGGTCGCTGCGCAGAAAGCCGAACATGCCAAGAGTCAGCGGATCGGAGATTTTCTTTTCGGAAATATAGTTTGTGATAAACGGGATCAGCACCCGCTTGATCATCATCGCGAAGCCGGTCATGCCGATGATGGACAGCGGGATGATCATATTGTCGGTCGTAAACAGAAGAACCGGCGGTAATGCGAACATGACAATCCACAGGATCTTCTTCCATCTTCCCTGCTTCTTTTTACGCGGATTCTTATAGAACTCAACACCGGAAAGCGGGTTGGTCATCTTTCTTTCATTGAGCATGGAACTGGCTGAGTTGCGGTAGGCAAAGGCCAGGTTGAGATAGGTTGTCCAGAAGACAATCATCACCAGGATCAGGACTGTCACGAAGACGGCATCGGAATGGATTTCGATGATAAACGGCGCGTCAAGCAGGAACGTGATTGCCGAGTTCATCACCGGAATTGCCATCAATGCCAGGACAATGCCGACCGGGATTGAAAACAGAAGAAGCAGGAAAGTCTGCAGCAGCAGATATTCCGCCAGCTGCAGATACGTCGCCCCGCAGACAAGCCTGACGGCGAGATCCTTGGATTTGTTGCGGACATAGAAGTCATTGGCGAAAAACAGGATGACCAGGCAGACGGCTATGACAAAGACAGTGACCGTGGTGGCGATGCCGTTGTCATTGTCGATCCACTGGACGCCGACAGTGTCGCTCATGGAAATATTGAAGAACAGGAAGATGAACATGGACGTCAGGACGAAAGTCAGCCAGTAGAAGACGGCCTTGGAGAAGCTGTTCTTAAGTGAACGCAGGGAATCCTTTATGATCATGACAGCCTCCTCATCCGGCCAGAATCTCTCTGGATTCCGCGGAATTGATTTCAACGATCTTCTGGAAGAATTCGTCCTGGGTCATATCTCCCCTGTCAAGAACCGTTTCAATATTGCCGTCGCTGATATAGATCAGCCGGTTGGAATAGGATGTGATCAGCGGATCATGGGTGACCATGACGATGGTCACGCCGTCATGTTCGTTCAGCTGGCGCAGGATCTTCATCAGCTCGCCGGAATTGGCCGAGTCAAGATTGCCGGTCGGCTCATCGGCGACGATAATGCTGGGATGGTTGACCAGGGCCCGGCAGATCGCGGCTCTCTGTCTCTGGCCGCCGGTGCATTCATTGGGAAACTTCTTCAGCATGTTTTCAATGTCCATCCGGTCCGCCAGCATGGCCACCCTCGCGTGGATTTCATCATGGCTTAAGCGAGCCAGCGACAGCGGCATGGCAATGTTTTCAAAAATGGTATGGGTGTCAAGCAGATTGAAATCCTGGAAAATGAATCCCAGGTTCTGATAGCGGAAGCGGCCGATTTCATCTTCGCTCATGGACCTGACCTCGCGGCCGTTGATAAACACCTGGCCGTCCGTCGGCATGTCGATGGTCGAAATGTTATTGATGAAGGTGGATTTGCCGGAACCCGAAGGCCCCATGATGGCCACAAAATCCCCTTCCTTCACTTCAAAATTGATATCATGAAGTGCTTCAAACGCATGCGGTGTGTTGTAGTTGTACACCTTTTTCATGTGCCTGGCTTCCAGAATGGTATCGCTCATAGGCAGAGTCTCCTTCTGTTTCTGTATATATTTTACCGAACCGGTCATGTTTTGCCCATAACCGGTGAAAGGATTGTGTGAGAATGATGAAATCGTCATAATTCAGCCGCAAAAACTGACCGCCGGTCAAATCAGGTATTGCGTTCTGTCAAAAGTGGTATTATGATTGCGTACAGGAGGTAAGAAATATGCCTGAAATTATCAGAACAGTCATCATCGTCGTCATTGCACTGATCGTGCTCGCGGTGATCCTCTCTTGCATTAACATCGTCCCCCAGCAGAACGCTTATGTCATTGAGCGTCTGGGCCGCTACAAGGCGACATGGGATGCCGGCTTCCACTTCAAGGTTCCTTTGATCGACAGAATCGTCCGCAAAGTTCTGCTCAAGGAACAGGTCGCCGACTTCGCACCCCAGCCGGTTATTACAAAAGACAACGTCACCATGCAGATTGACTCTGTCGTCTACTTCAGGGTCATGAACCCGCATGATTATGCCTACGGCGTGGAAAATCCGATCATGGCCATGGAAAACCTGACCGCCACAACACTGAGAAACATCATCGGTGACATGGAACTCGATACCACCCTCACTTCCCGTGATTCCATCAACTCCAGCATGCTGCAGATCATCGATCAGGCAACTGATCCCTGGGGCATCAAGGTCACCCGTGTCGAGCTGAAGAACATCCAGCCGCCGGCAGCCATCCGCGAAGCGATGGAAAAGCAGATGAAGGCTGAGCGTGAAAAGCGTGCCGCCATCCTCACCGCCGAAGGTGAAAAGCAGTCCATGATCCTGACCGCGGAAGGCCGCAAGGAATCCGCAGTCCTCGAAGCGGAAGCGAAGAAGCAGGCGACAATCCTCGCCGCCGAAGCGGAGAAGGAAAAGGAAATCAAGGAAGCTGAAGGTAAAGCGGAAGCGATCCGTGCCATCCACAAGGCACAGGCCGACGGTCTTAAAGACATCAAGGAAGCAGGCGCTGACGAAGCAGTGATCCGCCTCAAGAGCCTTGAAGCCTTCCAGGCAGCTGCCGACGGCCAGGCAACCAAGATCATCATCCCTTCCGAAATCGCAGGCCTTGCCGGTCTTGCCAAAGGCGTTACAGAAAGCCTGAAGTAACATGCAGTTTATGTTCTTTCTTGTCTGGTTCATCATCATCCTGACATTCTTCTCGGTGATTGTGGCTTCCACAAAAATCAGAAACCCGCTGAAGAGAAGGCCGGTCATTTCAGATGACGGCCATGTGGTTCCGGCCAGTCAGGATCTGACATGTGAAACCGCCTATGGCCACCATCACGGCAATGCGGAGCCGCGCTACATCGTCCATGAAGAAGCAGTGGAAGGCTACGTAGTGCTCAACGGCATCAAGCGTTCGCTTGAGGAATGCAAGTATCTCTGAAACACCGATCAGATCCGGTCCGCCGGATCTGATTTTTTTCTTATAAAAAAGACTGTGCCGTCAGTGACACAGTCAGATTTTCTGAATGAACAGCAGCCAGACAGCCAGGGCTGCCCACAGGATCAGTGCCAGCGGCACAATGATCCGGAACTGCCGGTGCAGGGTTTTGTGGTGAAACAGCTTCATGCCGATCCAGGCGCCGAGGCCGCCGCCGGCAGCCGCGCTCATCAGAAGAGCGTTTTCAGGTATTCTCCACTTGTTTTTCCTTGCCTTGTATTTGTCACTCCCGTACATCCAGAGACTGATCAGATTGATCAGAATCAGCCAGATGATCAGCAGCGTCTTCTGCGGACTCCAGTTCTCCATCCTCATATACCTCAAAATATTCACCGATGCCGGCGTGCATGCATACAGCCATGAACAGAATCACATTCACCAGAATCTGATCAAAGGACGCTTTGGCGCCCCAGTAAAGCAGCCAGCTGCCGGCGATGGCCACACTCAGAAACAGGAAGACAATCACGCCATGCCAGACGCTTTCCTGATCCTCATTGCTCTCCAGCCTGCTTAACAGCACCGGCATCACGAGAACCGCAAAGGAACCGCTGGCGCACAGCAGAGCGCAGTAGCGGCTGATCCTCAGGCAGTAAAGAACTGTGGCTGCCGCCGCGATCAGGGAAGAGATTCTTTCTGTTTTGATGCAGTATGCCTTTCTGTCCGCAAACGCGTATGCGCATCCGGCCGCCAGAGCAAACGCAAAGAGCAGGATTCCGGATACGGCCCTGGCCATCCCGGTCCGGTAGGACAGCACCCTGTTTGTTTCAGAAACGCACAGCAGGAACACTGATGATGTCAGTATTTTGGCCATGCTCACAAGGACAAGGGAAACCGGATCAGTTTCCTCCTGCGCCTTTTCCTCAAAGCGGGTCTGTCTGTGCATGCGCAGGACATCCATTGCGATCATAGAGAACATAATGACGCCATACAGCCCTGCCCTGCCAGTTCTCATCGCCTCTGCCGCCAGCAGTCCGCCGCCGGAAACAGACAGAAGAAGCGGAATCATTTCAAACTCTTCCATTGGTTTCCATAACAGCCGGACCAGCCAGGCCGCAATGACGCCGGCCGCCAGGACAATCCCTGCCCTTGAGGCAAGGATCACAGCCATGATCACCGCAATCAGATCACTGACCAGCAGTTCCTGCTTCAGGGCTGCCAGCCTGTATTCATCAGACAGGTCCCCGATCTCTTCAAGCATCCGCTGACGGAATCTGCCGAACAGATACCGGCCGAGAATTGCCCCGGCCGCCACCGCGATGGCAGGCACCGAGACAACCGGGCTGCTGATGCCGGCAAACAGTGTATTCAGCGTCAGGCCGGCCGCATAGTACATAACCAGGCAGCTGAACCTGTCGAGCAGGGAAAACAGATGAGACAGAAGAAACTGCCTGGGATTTTGCATAAATTTTATTTTCTGCATGTCACCTATTATAGCCGATGAAACCCTGAATCCGATATACTGGAATCAGGATTAAGAAAATGGAGGACAATCATATATGAGCAGATTCCCCGAAACATTCCTGTGGGGCGCTTCGTCATCCGCTTTTCAGATTGAAGGCGGCTGGGATGAAGACGGCAAGGGAATGACTGTGGCAGACTATAATTCATTCAAGCGTTCCGACCGCCAGGCGGACTCAAAGGTCGCTTCCGACTTCTATCATCACTGGCAGGAAGACATCGCCCTGATGAAAGAACTGGGCATGCAGATATACCGTTTTTCACTTTCCTGGGCAAGAATCATTCCCGACGGCGACGGTGAAGTCAATCCGAAAGGCGTGGAATTCTATCACAGGGTAATTGACTGCCTGATTGAAAACGGCATCCAGCCTTTTGTCACCCTGTATCATTTTGACCTGCCCTATGCCCTTGTCGAGAAATACAACGGCTGGGAGGACAGGCGCTGCATCGACGCCTTCGTCAAATACGCGGAGGTATGCTTTAAGGAATATGGAGACCAGGTCAAATACTGGCAGGTGACAAATGAGCAGAACCTGATGATCCGTGTTGATGAAAGAATGAATATCAATGAACCGGATCCCTGGAAGGCTGACAAAATCAGGGCAGCGATGGATTATCATATGTTCCTGGCCCATGCCAGAGCCACAAAGCTCTGCCATGAGATCGTGAAAGACGGAAAGATCGGCCCGGCTGTCTCAAGCACCTGCACCTATCCGCTGACCAACAAGCCGGAAGACGTCTGGGCGGCGAAGATGAATGACTACATGAAGACCGTCTACTGTCTCGATATGCATTACTACGGGAAGTATTCCGGCCTGTACATGCGCTATCTCAAAGAGCGTGACATCGTGCCTGAAATGCTTGAGGGCGATGAGGAAATCCTGAAATACGGCAGACCCGACTACATTGCCTTCAACTATTACAGAACCCTGTGCGCAAGCTATCTGCCCGCGGATGAGGAACATCCTGCCGGCATGCGCGTATACCGCGGCAACGAGGTTGACTTTGACCAGTACGGCTGGTGCCGGGATGAAAGAAACACCAACCTGCAGGCTTCCGAATACGGCGCCCAGATCGACCCGATGGGCTTAAGGATCGTGCTCAACGATTACTGGAGCCGCTATCACCTGCCGATGATCATCACTGAAAACGGCCTCGGCATGGCGGATACGCTGACCGAAGACGGCAAAGTCCATGACCCTTACAGAATTGACTACATCCGTGAACATATCAGGGCCTGCGGCGACGCGATTGAAGACGGTGTGGAACTGATGGGCTACTCCCCCTGGTCATTTGAGGACCTGCTTTCTTCGCACCAGGGCTTCCGCAAGCGTTATGGCTTTGTCTATATCAACCGTGAGGATATGGATCTCAAGGATCTTGCCAGGATCAAAAAGGATTCATACTACTGGTATCAGAACGTCATAAAGACAAACGGCGAAGTTCTCGACTGAAAAACAAAATAAAGCCGGCAGACTGAGGTGAATCATCACCCCGGCCAGCCGGTTTTTTTCAATTCCGTATTACAGATCTGCTTCGGTTTGGCTGAAGAAGGAACGGACTTCCCTTTCATAAAGAACAGGATCCTTCTGGGCAGAGGCGGCGTGGGAGGCGTCTTCCACATAGACGGTTCTGTGCCTGGAAACACAGGCGGCCGCGTTTTGTTCCGTATGATGCACAGGCACGAAATGATCGCTGGTGCCGTGGATGAACAGAACCGGCAGCTTCGCGCGCTTTACAGCGCTGCGTGCGTCGGCGTCCTTCATGGAGAACCCGGCGCTGAGGCGGCAGTTGAACGCCATCATGTTCACACCGGGGAAGGCCGGCAGCTTATACCACGCTTTCTGGACGTCGCAGATAATGTCATGCATGTTCGTGTAGCCGCAGTCGGCGATGATCCCTTTTACGCCGGCCGGATCCGTATCAGCGTTCATCAGCACGGAAGCCGCGCCCATGGACACCCCGAAGAGATACACCGGCAGTCCCCGGGTGTTCTTCTGTGCCATGTAATCCGCCCAGTCGTGTATATCCTGTTTTTCCTTCGCTCCGAAGGTGATATATTTCCCTTCGCTTTCGCCATGGGCTCTTTCATCGATCGCCAGGATTTCACAGTCCCTCTTCAGCATCGGCAGGATGAACGCAAAATCAGCGGCCACCGAGCCATGATAGCCATGGCAGAGAATGACGATCCGCTCTGCTTTCTCATTGGGATAATAGCGGGCATGGAGCTTAAGGCCGTCCTTTGAAACAATCCAGGCGTCCTCATACGGAATCTCTTCCGCCTCCTGCTTTTTTCTTTTCCGCTCGTAATATGCCCTGCCCTTCGGTGTTCCAGGATCCGGTTCTTTTGCCGGCGGCTGATCCCATTTCCCGTTGTCGGCGACGACCGCGAAACGGAAAAAGAAACGGCAGATAATAAATGTCGCAATAATCAGTATGCCCAGTAAAATCAGTAATATTTTCCAGATCATTCAGTCATGTGTTCCCGTTCTTTTTTTCCGGCAATTGTATGCATGTAAAGCATACAGAGGATTGTCTGCAGAAGACTGGAGGCCGGCGTCGCAAGTCCTACCCTGAACAGTGAGACCGGCGTCAGCTTTGACATAAAATACGATACAGGAATTCTTACCCCGAATGCACCGAGTATGCTCTGGAACATGACAAATTTCGTATAGCCGCAGCCGTTGAAGTAGCCGGTGTAGCAGAAGAAGAATGACGTCAGCAGGCAGTCAATGGCATAGGCTTTCAGATATTCCCAGCCCTGGGCAACGACGCCCGGATCGGTCGAGAACACGCCGCAGAGAAGATCGCCATGGAAGAAGGAAATATAGCCCATGACAATGCCGAATGCCAGCGAGACGCCGATGCCCATGCGCAGCGCCTTGTGGGCGCGGTCCATTTTCTTCGCGCCGTAGTTCTGGGCGACAAAGGAAGCCATCGACTGGCCGAAGGCGCTCGGCACCAGCATGATGAATCCGCAGACCTTTTCAGCGACGCCCATGCCGGCAGAGGCCATCAGACCGAGTGAGTTGACAATGGCCAGGATGATCAGAAAACTGATGCCGACAAGAAGATCGGCAAGCGCGATCGGTGTGCCGAAGCCGACAATCTGACGGATGAGATTCCCGTTGAAGCGGATCATGGAGGCATCAAACATGAACGGCAGTGAAATACGGCGGATCAGCGCCAGGGACAGAAGCACGCTGAAGGCCTGGGAGGCCACGGTAGCGGTCGCAGCGCCTGCCGCGCCCATGTGGAAGACTCTGACCAGAAGAAGATCCAGGAAGATATTGCATACAGCCGCGATGCCGACCGCCAGTAAAGGAATCCTTGAATTTCCAAGGCCCCTGAACAATGCGCCGAGCAGATTGTAGGCGGTAATGAATACCAGGCCCATGGAACAGATGCGGATATAGCTGACAGTCATGTCAAACGCTTCTGCCGGGGCGTTCATCAGGGAAGCCAGTAGTCCTGAGCCCGGAACCATAAGCGCTGAAAGCAGGACGGCAATCAGGCCGAAAAAGACAATGCTGGTGCCGACTGCCCGGCCGGCTTCCTCATTTTCATTTTTCCCGAGCAGCTGGCCGATCAGGATGGTGGTGCCCATTGCCAGACCGGCTAAAACCCCGGTTGCGGTCATCATGATCTGGGCGCCGGTTGATACCGCCGAGACGTCCGCGCTCAGCGCGTAGCGGCCGACGATCAGCACATCCACTGCACCGTACAGTGACTGCAGAAACATTGCCATGATAACCGGCAGCGCAAAGCGCAGCAGCGGCCCGAGAATCTTTCCCTCAGTAAAATTGCCTGATGCACTCATAAGGTTCCCTCCATACGCAAACCAACCGGCTGCTGCCAGGCATCCGGTTGGTTATTTCAATCAAATAATATCTGTTTTGTCTGAATCGTCAAGAATCAGAAGAGACCCTGGGCGAGCATAGCTTCGGCAACCTTGAGGAAGCCGGCGATGTTGGCGCCCTTGACCAGGTCATAGCCAAGTCCGTATTCAGCAGCTGCCTTGGCGGAGTTGTCATGAATGGACTTCATGATCTGCTTCAGCTTGGCGTCGACTTCTTCAGCTGTCCAGCCGTATCTCTCGGAGTTCTGGCTCATTTCCAGTGCGGAAACAGCTACGCCGCCGGCGTTGGCAGCCTTGGCCGGACCGACGATGACGCCATTGTCCTGCAGGTACTTGACTGCTTCGTTTGTAGCAGGCATATTGGCGCCTTCGAAGTAGTACTTCGCACCGTTGGCTACGATCTTCTTGGCTTCTTCCATGCCGATCTCGTTCTGGGTTGCGCACGGAATGTAAACGTCAGCCTTGACGCCCCAGGGCTTTTCACCCTCGTGGTATTCGCAGCCGAACTTTTCAGCGTACATCTTGATGTTTGCTTTTCTGGAAGCGCGCATCTCAAGCAGGTAGTTCAGCTTTTCTTCTGTTGTGATTCCATCCGGGTCATAGACATAGCCGTTGTGGCCGGAGATGGTGACAACCTTGCCGCCGAGTTCAGCGATCTTCTTGGCTGCGCCCCAGGCGACGTTGCCATAGCCGGACAGTACGAATGTCTTGCCGGCAGGTGTGTCGTTTTCATGCTCGAATACTGAGCAGGCATAATACAGAACGCCATAGCCTGTAGCTTCCGGACGGATCAGGGAACCGCCGTATGTCAGGCCCTTGCCGGTCAGAACGCCGTTGTCATAAGCGTCGCGGATTCTTCTGTACTGACCGAACATGAAGCCGATCTCTCTGCCGCCGACACCGATGTCACCGGCCGGTACGTCTGTGGACGGACCGATGTGACGCTGCAGTTCTGTCATGAATGCCTGGCAGAAACGCATGATTTCATTGTCGCTCTTTCCGTGAGGATCGAAATC
>JAUNJW010000247.1 GCA_030533035.1 Erysipelotrichaceae bacterium | reverse complement strand
GGTGACAACAACTTCCGGCTCGAGTCTGCCGATCATTTCGATCATCTCTTTTTCAATTCTCTTCTGATCTCTCGGCATGCACTCAAAAGTCAGGGTCTCACGCATATAATCCGCCTGGGCACCGGCAACACCACGGATTTCAGATGTTCTGCGGGCAAGCTTTTCTGCACAGTCTGCGCAGTCAATATTGGCAATCCTGTAAGTATAGGAAACGGTCCTGCCTGCGCCAGTCTTTTCAATAACTGCATCCGGTTCTTCATGAGCCGCACAGTCAATGATGATTTTTTCAATCTGTTCCAGATCAGCGTCATCGCATTCAAAAACAAGAAGACTGTTAATATAGCTTATCGAAAGATTGCGGACACCGTTGATCTGCGCGAGTTTACGCTCAAGGGACGCCGCACAGTCTGCGCAGTCCAGTCCGGTGATTCTGTATTTCCGGGTAAGCTCTGTATCTGCATGTTCTTTTTCGTGTCCGTGATGATGTTCATGTTCCGCATGATCATGGGAATGAAGATGCTTGTGGCCCTTAGACACAATGACAGCGTCCGGCTCTTCCCTGGCTGTCAGGACACGGACTTCTTCCTCAATTCTCTTTCCTTCATCATGATCACACTCATACTGAAGTGAGTTATTCATGAACGAAAGGCTGACATTTGAAATTCCTTCGATCTGTTCGATCTTTGACTCGAGCTTTGCGGCACAGTCTGCGCAGTCAATGCCTGTGATTTCATATTTATATACTGCAGATTCATGTTCTGACATATAAACACCTCATTTGAACATATGTTCAAATATAGTATCGTGCCAAATCACACCCGTGTCAATGCTTTTCATAATCATCTTTGAAAAGTAAAATAATACTGGAATTCAGATAAGAAAAACTATGATTAAAACAAACTGGCACACACATACCGCCCGCTGCGGTCACGCAGCCGGAACAGATGAAGAATACGTTCTCTGCGCAATCAAAGGCGGAATCAAAACCCTTGGTTTCAGCGATCACGCAGCGTACAGGGAGCCCAGTCCCGGCAACCGGATGGACTTTGAGATGGTACCGGATTATATTCAGTCAGTCCGTGCATTGGGTGAAAAGTATAAAGATCAGATTCAGATTCATCTCGGCATGGAAGTTGAATATTATCCGGATCAATGGGAAGAACTGACATGGTACAGGAAGAATCTTGATTTCTGCATTTTGGGCCAGCACCGTATCACATATGACGGTCCAAGTATATACAGGGTGTC
This sequence comes from Erysipelotrichaceae bacterium, assembly GCA_030533035.1. GTDB lineage: Bacteria > Bacillota_I > Bacilli_A > Erysipelotrichales > Erysipelotrichaceae > Bulleidia. The sequence goes on along the minus strand of JAUNJW010000247.1, from coordinate 2,265 downwards.
AGACAGCGATAATCTGATGGCATATGTCGACGCTCTGGAAGAAGGCTGCCGGCATGGCCTGGCTGATTATATCTGTCATCCTGATGTTGTGCTGTGGTCTTATCCGGGTGTGGATGAAACGGTTTTGCTGGCGGCGGAAAGAATCGCCGATATCTCTGTGCGCTACAATATGCCGCTGGAACTGAATGCCGGTTCAGGCGTTCACCGCGGAAAACGTGAGTTTACTGACGGGGTGCGCTATGCATATCCTGTCCGTGCCGTGTTTGAGGTATTTGCCAGAAAAAAATGCCCGGTTATCATCGGGCTGGATATTCACAATCCTGCGGATTTTCTAGAAGACACATGGCTGAACAAAGCCCTTTCTGTCACAGAAGGACTGGATCTGAAATTCCTGGATGATTTTGATCTGGTTTCAGCCGCCGCAAAGAGAAAAGAAGAATTCTTCTGAAAAGAGCTCCCATAATGATGATCATAATGGGAGCTCAGTATTTTTATTTATATGTCAGATAGCCTTCGATCTGTTCAGCAATTCCTTCGCCGTCAAGTTTGTACTCGTGGAGAAGCTGCTGCCATTCGCCGCTTTCAGCGAATCCGAACATGCCGAGGCGGTGGACAAGACGCGGTGTTGTCTCACAGGCGATTTCACAGATTGTGGAACCGAGTCCCCCGGTGATGGAGTGTTCTTCTACAGTGAAGATTTCCTCGTTCTGTTCAAGAATTTCAGCAACGCCTTCCTTATCAATCGGCTTGATTGAGCAGACGTCGATCACTGTGATATCAATGCCTTTTTCTTTCAGAATTTCAGCTGCCTTGAGTGTCATCTGGACCATCAGGCCAGTCGCGAAGACAGCGATCTTGCTGCCTCTGCGCAGAACATTGATCTTTCTGATATCAAATTCCTTGTTTTCATCGAAAACATCATCAACCTTGGCACGTCCGAGGCGGATATAGCAGGGACCGTCTTCTTCCATGACATGGCGGATGACGGCTTTGGTTTCCCACTGGTCACAGGGCGCGTAAACTGCCAGACCTGTGATATCACGCATGATGGCAATATCCTCAATCGCCTGGTGTGTAACGCCGTCTTCACCGACGGAAATACCGCTGTGGCTGCCGACGACCTTGACATTGAGGCCCGGATAAGCCAGGCTGTTGCGGATCTGTTCCCAGACACGGCCTGTGCAGAACATTGCGAAACTGGATGCGAACGGAATATATCCGCTTGCGGCCAGACCGGCAGCGACGCCGATCATATCAGCTTCCGCGATGCCCATGTCAAAGAAACGTTCCGGTGCGTATGCGGCTGCTCTGCCGGAGTTTGTGGAACCGGCGAGGTCAGCGTCAAGGACGACTACCTTCGGGTTTTCCTGAACAAGTCTGATGAGTTCATCTCCATATGCTTCTCTGGTTGCTCTTGCCATGGTTATTCTCCTCCCAGATCTTTAAGCGCGACGGCTGTCAGTTCGGCATTCGGTGCCTTTCCGTGCCAGTCAGCGACATTTTCCATAAAGGAAACGCCTTTGCCCTTGATTGTTTTGGCAACAATGCAGGTCGGTTTTCCTTTTACAGTCTTCGCTTCTGCGAAGGCTTTTTCAAGCTGTGCGAAATCATGGCCGTCTACGTTGATTGTATGCCAGCCGAACGCTTCAAACTTGGAATCAAACGGAGCGGGTCCGATGACGTCTTCAACCCTGCCGTCAATCTGCAGACCATTGTAGTCAATGATGACACAGAGGTTGTCGCATTTGTAATGGGCGGCTGCCATGGCAGCTTCCCAGATCTGACCTTCTTCCGCTTCGCCGTCACCGACGAGGCAGTAGATTCTGTGGTCATTTTTATCAAGCTTGTTAGCCAGGCTCATTCCGACTGCCGCGGAAAGTCCCTGACCCAGGGAACCTGTAGTCATATCGATGCCATCCAGCTCGTTCATATCCGGATGACCCTGAAGTCTTGTGTGAAGAATTCTGAAAGTCAGAAGTTCGTCTTTGGGGATAATGCCTTTTTCGGCAAGTACTGCATAAAGCAGCGGTGACGCATGTCCTTTGGAAAGAACAAATCTGTCACGGTCCAATGTTCCGGCATTTTCCGGTGTGATGTCCATCACATTGAAATAAAGGTATGTAAGAATATCTGTGGCGCTGAGAGATCCGCCCGGATGACCGGATTTCGCGTTGGATACCATTTTTACGATATTAATCCGTATATCATTCGCAATCTTCCTGAGTGCTTCATACTCCATATAATCTGCCTCCTGTCCGTAATGCC
>JAUNJW010000246.1 GCA_030533035.1 Erysipelotrichaceae bacterium | reverse complement strand
CAAGACCGTGGCCGCCGGCGGTGTGGACGCAGCCGGTACCGTCTTCATCGGTGACATGGTCGCCGACGATGACCGGGCACTCTTTATCGAGAACCACATGGTGATATGTGATGAATTCAAGATCCTTTCCCTTGAAGGTACGCAGGACGCCCTGGTTTTCAAGCTTGAATTCAGCCAGCAGCTTTTCTGTCATGGATTCCAGGAAGATCAGCTTGCCCTTTTCTGTCTGAACCTCGGCATATGTGAGATCCGGATTGAGGGAGACTGCTTCATTGGCCGGAATTGTCCACGGGGTTGTGGTCCAGATGACAAAGTAATCATCGCTGTCAAGGATACCCTTGCCGTCAGCGACCTGGAAAGCCAGGTAGATGGTTGCGTCCTTGACGTCCTTATAGATGATTTCAGAGTCAGCGACAGCTGTCTCGTTGTACGGAGACCAGTAGATCGGCTTGAGACCCTGGAAGATCAGTCCGTCGAGAGCCATCTTTTCAAAAGCTCTGATCTGACGGGCTTCGAATTCCTTTTTCAGGGTGATATAAGGATGTTCATAGTCAGCGATCTGGCCCAGGCGCTTTTCAGTGGACATCTGGGTCGCGATCTGGCTGTGGGCATATTCGGCGCACTTCTTTCTGAATTCGGCCGGTGACATGGATTTGCGGTCAACACCCAGTTTCTGAATGGCGTTTTCAATCGGCAGGCCGTGAGTGTCCCAGCCCGGGAAGAACGGTGTATAGCAGCCGCTCATGGCATGTGAACGGACAATAAAATCCTTGATGACGCGGTTCATCGCTGTGCCGGCGTGCAGATTGCCGTTGGCATACGGCGGGCCGTCATGAAGAATAAATGCCTTCTGTCCTTTGTGTCTGGAAATAATCTGGTTGTAATGGTCATTCTTTTCCCATGTTTCCAGAATTCCCGGTTCTTTCTTTGCCAGATTGCCACGCATCTCGAAATCGGTTTTGGGCATCCGGAGTGTAGATTTGTAATCCATATCGTTTTCTCTCCTCTCACAAAATAAAACGTCCCTGTTATCTAAGGACGTCATTGCGCGGTACCACCTTAGTTCATGACATTGTTTTTCTGCCATGCCCTTTAACATCCCGTAACGCGGGATCCACGACTGCTCACAGGTGATGTCTGTCTGTATGCGTCATGTCTGCTTTCACCATACGCAGACTCTCTGCAAATCCACATACAGAAGCGCGTCCTGCTCAGCGCAGTTTGTCTTCTGCTTCTTTCAGCCACATCAGGTCAGGCATTTCCGGAAGCCGGAAATCCTCGAAATCCTTCAGGAGCTTTTCGAGCTGTCCGCTCGCTTCGGTTCTGACTGACCCAGCCTCGTCATACAGGGCTGAGAGATCTTCCAGGATGCCCCTGGCGCTTGCCAGCGCTTCCCGGATTATAATATCGGCGTTTTTGTTCGCTGTGTTGATAATGTCGTTGGCTTCCCTGAGTGAGAGCCGGGCGATATTCTCGGCGGCTTCACGGCGGGCAGCGTCCGTACTGATCAGCTGCCGGCAGCGGGCCTTGGATTCCTCCAGCTCCCGCATTGTTTCGGTCAGCTTGTTCTGATACAGCTCAACTTTCCGCTCCAGCTGTTCAATCTGCACGGCGTAGTTTTCGATGGCGTCGTCGACCGCGAACCGGTCATATCCGTTTTTCATCACCCGAAATGCCGGTCTGTTAGCGCTCACGTTTGCCTCCTCTTACATATCCTGCAGGAATTCAGCTGCGATTCTCCCGCTTTTCGTATGCCTGGAAGAGCCGGCATAAGTAAAGCGTCCGATTCCCCGAATCGAAATCGTAACGTTATTATTGCACAATTCATCTGCCTCTTCAAGCGTGACATGATTGAGCTGAACCAGCCCCTGGCGGATCATTTCCTTGGCCGCTGAACGGCTGCAGTGAGCCAGCGCGGCGACGATGGCGTCTGCCCTTTCACTGGCCGCCACGACTGTAATTCTCTTCTGCTTAAACTGCTGCACAGGCCTGTCATCCGTCATCTCAAAGGAGACGGAAAGCTGGCCGACCGACAGCAGATTGTCACACAGGAAGCGTCCCATTGTCTCTGAAGTGTAGATATAAATATGATCGTCCTGGATAAACATGTCGCCCAGGCTGTGGCGTTCGATCTGCAGCGCCATGGCCGCGCCGAGAATATCCCGGTGGCCGATCTTCCGGAACCGCTGGTCCACCCTGGCGCTGATGCACGCAATATCAGAAAAGTCATCTTCCTGATCGTACAGGAAAATGACTTTCTTTCTGCGTGCTCCTTCATATCCGCCGTCATACCGGACAAAATCCGAAGGCGGATAGAATTTCATCATGGCAGCCTGTTCCTCTTCCGTCAGGAAAAACGAGGACACAGGACGGTGCCATTTTTCACATTTGTTTTTCAGATCATCCAGATGGGCTGCGAGCGGTGAATAATCACTGCGTTCAGTCATCATCGTTTTCCAGAGAGATCACGCCGTCAACGCTGACACTCTTCGGTGTGCAGAGGATGACATTGTGGCCGATCTTCTGAATTGTTCCGTCGAGGGCGAAAACAACGCCGGTCAGGAAGTCGATTGTGCGCTGTGCATATTCACGCTGCAGACGGTGCAGGTTGACGACACAGGCTCTTCTCTGCTTGAGATGGCGGGCAATTTCCTCAGCCTCTTCAAAGCTTCTCGGTTCAAAGAGAACCATCTGGGCATCGGTCGGGATGCGGTTGACAGTTGTCTTCTGGGATTCGTATGTGCTGACAGGTTTTGTGACAGGCTGCTGGACAGGAGTTACTTCTTCTTCCTCTTCTTCGTATTCTTCATCGTCGTCTTCATCGACCGGGGCGATGAAATTCTTCAGTTTTTCAAATGCCATATTCTATGACCTCCATATCAAAAATATTATAACATCCGCTGAAACAGCAGAAAAGCTGATTACTTCCTAAAGTCTTGAAACTGCGGCCGCATCGAGAACACGGCAGAGCTCAACCCCGAGCCTGACGGCGTTTTCAAAGTCGTCAAGACGGCAGAAGCAGTTGGATGAATGGATATAGCGGACCGGCACGCCGATGACAATGGCCGGCACACCGTAATTCTGGTTGACCATGGCACCGTTGGTGCCGCCGCCGGAACGGACAGATTCCTGGACCGGAATACCCTTTTCATGTGCCAGGTCCAGCGCCAGTTTCTGGAAGCGCCAGTTGGTGATCATCGACACATCCATGTGCCTGAGCATCGGCCCCCTGCCGATCCCTGCCTGGATCATATATTCCTCATTGAAGGTATCATCCGCCGGACATCCTTCATAACAGATCATAACAGCCGGCTTGAGCGCTTCCGCGTTGGAGCGCACACCTCTTTCGCCGACTTCTTCCTGAACGGAAAAACTTGCCTGGATATTGCAGGGAACCTCTTCCTCCTGAAGACGCTTCAGGACTTCGATGACGCAGGCAACACCGATTCTGTCATCAAATGCCTTGCCGTAGAACAGGCCTCTTTCTTCATCAAAGCGGCACTTCACATCGGGAACA
>JAUNJW010000245.1 GCA_030533035.1 Erysipelotrichaceae bacterium | reverse complement strand
AAAATGAAATGGATGAACCATGGCAGAGGAATGGCTCCCCATGGTCACGGCGGACACGGTCCCTGCCATATGGGCATGCACAGGCCGGAAGGTATGATGCCAGAGGCGAAGCCCATGGGACCGCACCCGCATGGACCCAGAAGGCTCCCCAGGGAAAGAATCCTGGCGGTTCTCAATGAAAGGGAAGAAGGAATGAGACAGAAGGAACTCGCGGAAATCCTGATGATCCATCCGTCCTCACTTTCCGAAGCAGTCGACAAACTGGAAGCCGACCGCTATATCGAAAGAAATGTGGATCCCGCCGACCGCCGGGCAACCCTGATCACTCTGACAGAAAAGGGAAAAGCCCGCGCTTATGAGGTCGAGGACGAACGCTCGGAAGCTCTCGGAAGGTTCTTCGCGGATCTCAGTGCGGAAGAAAAGGAGCAGCTCCTTGCTCTTCTGACGAAGATTCTTTCAAAAGAAGAACCTGCCGCTGACATGTAAAGCTGCACTCCTGCTTACCGGAACAGCCGCCTGGCTGTTCCATTTTTCTTTTCAGGACAAAAAGGTGCGTAAATAAAGCATTTTCCGTGTTTTTCAGATTGTCCCTCAGAGGGGGATGTGTTATTATTCTCCTTGGCAGCTTTTCATGCGGTTTTTCGTATGGAAAGGCGCCGGAATATTACTCACACAGTGGATTCATTGCCCCGTGCACGTGGTTCTAATCGGCATTCAGTGCTGATGCGCGTGTTGGCGTGTTCGAAGCTGTGGCGGAAAACAACGGAAAGAGAGGTAAAAAAATGGCTGTTGTTTCAATGAGAAAAATGCTCGAAAACGGAGTACACTTCGGTCATCAGACAAGAAAGTGGAATCCGCAGATGAGACCCTACATCTACACCGCAAAGAATGGTGTCTACATCATCAACCTGGAAAAGACAAGAGAACAGCTCGAAGCTGCTTACGCTGAACTCAAGAAGATCACTGAGAACGGCGGCAAGGTTCTGTTCGTCGGAACAAAGAAGCAGGCCCAGGCTACAATCCTCGAGGAAGCACTCCGTTCCGGAAGCTTCTATGTCAACCAGAGATGGCTCGGCGGCACAATGACAAACTTCCGCACAATCCAGAAGTCCATCAAGAAGCTGCTCGAAATCGAAGAGATGGAGACAAACGGCACAATCAACGTCTACACAAAGAAGGAACAGGCCCAGATGCTGAAGAAGAAGGAAAGACTCGAAAACTTCCTCGGCGGTATCAAGGAAATGAAGAAGCTTCCTGACGCTGTATTCGTTGTTGACCCGCTCGAAGAGCACAACGCAGTTGCTGAAGCAAGAAAGCTCGGCATCCCTGTATTCGCTCTGATCGACACAAACGCAGATCCGAACTCTGTAGACTACCCGATTCCTTCCAACGATGACGCAGTCCGTTCCGTCAAGCTGATGGTCAGCCTGATCGCAGACGCAATCGTAGAAGCAAAGGGCGGTGTTCTTGAAAACGCATATCAGGAAGACGCAGACGCTGACGACATCACAATGGAAGATGTCATCATCAACGTTGAACAGCAGGCTGCTGAATACGAGCGCAAGAGAAGACAGAAGTATGAAGAGCGCCGTCAGCAGATGCAGCAGAGACGCTACAACGGCGAAAGAAGAGTCTTCCGCAGAGACAACAACAATGCCCGTCCGGCAAAGACTGAAGAAGCTCCCAAGGCAGAAGCAGAAACAAAGACAGAGGAGGTAAAGGCATAATGGCTGTTACAGCATCCCAGGTTAAGGAACTCCGTGAACTGACAGGCGCCGGCATGATGGACTGTAAGAAGGCTCTTACAGCTACAGAAGGCGACATCAAGAAGGCTATTGACTGGCTCCGTGAAAACGGTCTTGCAAAGGCTGCCAAGAAGGAAAGCAGAATCGCTGCTGAAGGCCTTTCCAGAATCCTCGTCGAAGGCAACAAGGCCTGCATCGTTGAAATCAACTCCGAGACAGACTTCGTCGCGAAGAACGACAAGTTCCTGGCTCTGCTTGATGAGACACTCGCTACTCTGATCAACTCCGATGCAAAGACAGTTGAAGAAGCACTCGCTCTGACATGCGGCGAAGCCACACTGAACGACGCATTCATCAACGCTGTCGCTACAATCGGTGAAAAGATCACTCTGAGAAGATTTGAAAACATCGTCAAGGCTGACGACGAAGTCTTCGGCACATACACACACCAGGGCGGCAGAATCACTGCTGTCACAGTTGTCAAGGGCGGCGACGCTCAGGTTGCCAAGAACATGGCTATGCAGGTCGCATCCATGAACCCGACATACATCAGCCGCGCTTACATGCCGCAGGATGTTGTTGATCACGAGCGTTCCATCCAGGAAAGCATCGTTGCCAATGACGAGTCCCTCGCCAACAAGCCTGAAAAGGTTAAGAAGGGCATCGTTGAAGGCCGTGTTTCCAAGTCCCTCCAGGAAATGTGCCTGGTTGACCAGGAATTCTTCCTCGATACAAACACCAAGTGCGGTGCGTATCTGAAGGAAAACAATGCTGAAGTACTGAAGTTCGTCAAGTACACAGTCGGTGAAGGCATTGAAAAGAAGCAGGACGACTTCGCTGCAGAAGTCGCTGCAATGGCTCAGAAGTAAGAAGCAGTCACAAGCTGAACAGACAAAAAGAAAGACATTTTCCCTCATCCGGGCGGATGTCTTTTTTTTCGTCTCTGCAGCAGAATCCGTTTTTTTTAAAAGGCCTTGACTGCACCCTTGGGGGACAGCTTATGGTTTAAACGGAGGTGATAATCATGTTGATCAATGAAGCCTGCAGACTGTCGGGGACAACGAAGAAGGCAGTTGAATACTATTGCGAGAAAGGCCTGCTGAATCCGCAGATGTCAGAAAATGGCTACAGGGATTTCACGCCTGAGGATGTTGACTGTCTGAAAAAGATTTCTCTTCTGCGCAGCCTTGGGGTATCTGTCGAAGAAATCAGGGAACTGCTGGAAGGAAATGAGAGTGCATTCCGGAAAATCATCGAAAAACAGGAACGTGCCCTGGAGAGGAGAAAAGAACAGAATGAGCTTCTGCAGGAACTGGCGGGCTCCGGGGACTGGAATACAGTCCGGCTAAAAGCCGCCGCGGCTGAAAACAGGCAGTCCGTTGCGGACAGGCTGACAAGAGCTTTCCCGGGGTTCTGGGGAAAGTATCTGTCGCTCCATTTCGGCGCCTTTTTGCAGGATCCTGTTCAGACGGAAGAACAGGAGAATGCATACCGTGAAATCTGTGAGTATCTTGACGGCATACAGTTTGAAATTCCTGAGGAGCTGGAAACCTGTCTGGATGAAATGAATACGGCAGCCGGGATGGACATGTTCCGCGAAACAGACGCGGCGCTGTCAGACGCGGCTGATGATCCGGAAGGCTGGCTGAAGAACAATAAGGAAATCGTTGAACAATATCTGGAATTCAAAAAGACGGCTGAATATCAAAACTCTCCGGCCGCCAGGCTGATGGAAGTGCTCAGAAGGTTTAATCAGGAGCAGGGATATAACACCATATTCATTCCGGCCATGAGAAGACTCAGCCCTGCCTATGATGAGTACATGATTAAG
>JAUNJW010000244.1 GCA_030533035.1 Erysipelotrichaceae bacterium | reverse complement strand
TGGCAGGCATTAAGGAGTTGTACGATCTGAATCCATATACAAAAGAATTTGACGCGCAGGTGGTTTCATGCAATCTGAATAACGATGTTTATGAAATTGTTCTGGACCGGACGGCATTCTATCCCGAGGGCGGCGGCCAGCCGGCTGACCGTGGGACGCTGGGAACTGTAAATGTGCTGGATGTGCAGGAGAAGGCGGAAACAATCATCCATTACTGCGACGCGCCGCTTGCGGAAGGCACACAGGTCCATGGCGCCATTGACTGGAACAGGCGTTTTGACCTGATGCAGAATCATTCCGGCGAGCATATCGTCTCCGGCCTGATCCATCAGCTTTACGGCTATGAGAACGTCGGCTTCCATATGGGCGACGTGATCCAGATCGACTTTAACGGACCCCTGAATGAAGAACAGCTGAAGGATATCGAGACAAGGGCGAACCGGATTGTCATGAACAATGAGGAAATCATCGCGCTTTTCCCGGATGGGGAAGAACTGAAAACGCTGGAATTCCGCTCCAAGAAGGAGCTTAAAGGGGTTGTCAGGATCATCGAGATTCCCGGTGCCGATGTGTGCGCCTGCTGCGGCACCCATGTAAAAAGGACCGGCGAGATCGGCCTGATCAAGCTGCTGGGCTGGCAGAAACATAAAAAAGGCGTCCGGGTCGAAATGCTTTCAGGAATGCGTGCCCTGGCATATGTCCAGGCCGCGATGGCGGAAAATCACAAAGTCAGCGTCGCCCTTTCCGCAAAGGAGCTGGAAACATCGTCGGCTGTCGACGCCCTCATCAGGACCTCCATCCGGAAGGATGTCAGGATCCGGGAGATTTCCTCCCGGCTGCTGGATTACCGCCTGGCGGAAATGAAAGAAGGAATGAAGCTGGCAGCTGATTATGTTGATCCGCTCGACAGGACAGTACTGATCCGCTACGGAAATGCCATGGCCGAAAAGGCGGAAATCGCAGCTGTTCTCAGCGGCAGTGAAGATCACTGGAACTACCATATCATTTCCCGTACTGTTCCGCTCAAAGCCAAAGCTGCTGTTCTCAACGCGAAGCTGAACGGCCGCGGCGGCGGATCGGAAGAAATGATCCAGGGCAGTTTCAATGCGTCAAAAGAAGAAATTGACGCGGTCCTTGCGGAAGTGCTTGGATGAATCCGTTGAAATGAGAATCTCTTCATAGGATAATTAATTTACAGAGAAACTAGGAATCATAATCTGCAGAAAACAAGAAGGAGGAACTATGCAGCATAAAACTCTCAAGCCCTTCCCGAAGGATTTCCTGTGGGGCGCTTCCACATCCGCTTATCAGGTGGAAGGCGCGAATCTGGAAGACGGCAAAGGCCCGTCCTGCCAGGATGTCAAACAGGTACCGGAAGGAACCTCACCGCTCGATGTCTGCGCCGACCAGTATCACCGCTACAAGGAAGATATCGCCCTGATGGCGGAAATGGGATTCAAGGTTTACAGATTCTCCATTTCCTGGAGCCGTATCATTCCTGAAGGCACCGGCGCCGTCAATCCCAAAGGTATTGAGTATTACAACAACGTGATCAATGAATGTCTGAAATATGACATCGTTCCGCTGGTCACAATGTTCCACTTCGACATGCCGGCAGCCCTTGACAGGAGGGGCAGCTGGTCCAATCCCGAGTCTGTCGACTGGTTTGTTAATTTCGCAAAGGTCATGTTTGAAAACTATGGCGACAGAGTCAAGTACTGGCTGACAATCAACGAGCAGAACATGCTCACACTGGTCGGACCGGTCATCGGCACACTGTGCATTCCGGAAGGCTGCACAAATGTCCTGAAAGAAACATATCAGCAGAACCACCACATGCTCGTTGCCCAGGCCAAGGCCATGGCGCTGTGCCATGAGATGCTGCCGGGCGCCAAGATCGGACCCGCGCCGAACATCGCCCTGATTTATCCTGCCTCCAACAAGCCGGAAGACACCATCGCCGCCCAGAACATGAATGCGATCCGCAACTGGCTGTACCTGGATATGGCTGTTTACGGCAAGTACAACAACCTGGTCTGGAGCTATCTGGAAGACAATGACGCCACACCTGAATTCCACGAAGGCGATGCCGAAGCGCTGGCAAACGGCCATCCTGATTTCATCGGCTTCAACTACTACTCGACCGGAACCGTCGAAGCTTCCGACGGTACTGAGGTTGCCGGCGGCGACCAGCAGAACTCCAGAGGTCTGCCCGGCGTGGCCCGCAATATCAAGAACCCGAATCTCATGAAGACGGAATTCGGCTGGGAAATCGATCCGATCGGCTTCAGAAACACACTGAGAGAAGTCTACAGCAGATACAGACTGCCGATTGTCATCACCGAAAACGGTCTGGGTGCCTATGACACACTGACTGAGGACGGCAAGGTTCATGACCCGTACAGAATCACCTACCTGCGTGAGCACATCAAGCAGATGCAGCTGGCGATCACCGATGACGTTGAGATGATGGGCTACTGCCCGTGGTCCGCGATCGACCTGATCTCCACCCACGAAGGCATGAAGAAGAGATACGGCTTCATCTATGTCGACAGAGATGAATTCGATCTGAGAACCCTTGACCGCTACAGAAAGGATTCCTTCTACTGGTACAAGAAGGTCATCGCCAGCAACGGTGAAGATCTTTCCGACCTTGACTGAGTGAATCACTTCAAAGCCTCCTGAAAAGGAGGCTTTTTAAATGACACTTTGCCGCGGACTGTACAGAACCGGGGCAAATGGGACAGTGTATGCGGGCATGAACAGGAATTCAGCGGGCCAAAAGAAAAAGTCATCTGTTATGATTATGCAAAGAGGGGAGTTTTATGAAATACAAAAACCTGACGCTGAAGTACGCGCTTGTCAACGCATCGTTCATGTTTATGATCTGTGCGACGGTCGGCTATGCGTACAACTTTCTGTCACAGTCCGGCATCGCCGACGGCACTGTCGGCATCCTGATCACTGCTGTCAGTCTCTGCGGCCTGGTCGGTCAGACACTGTCCGGCAGCATCATCGACAAGTCCGAGAAAATCGATGAAAAGAAGTTCATTTCCATGGCGCTGATCGCGGTGATCGTGCTGGCTGTGCTTCTGGCTGTTGTGCCGGCCGGCTCGGTGCTGATGATGATCATTGCCGTCATCTGCTTCACGTTCGCTTCCATCGGCATGCCTTTCCTGAATTCCATGGCTTTCATTTATGAAAAGGACGGCCAGAAGATCAACTACGGTCTCTGCCGCGGCATCGGTTCCGCGGCCTGGGCAATCGGTTCGTCCCTGATCGGCCAGCTCTGGAGCATCATGGGAAAGACAATCCTGCCGTGGTATGTTGTCGGCTTTGCGGCCCTGTCGCTGCTGCTGGTCAGCCTGATGCCCACACCTTCCGCTGAGGCAGAGGCTGCCGCAGAAAATGAAACCGCCAAAGCAGAAACAGCGAAGGATCTGTCCTACGGTGCTTTCTTCTCCAAGTACGGCAAGGCCATGATTGTCGCTGCGGCGATGATCCTGATGTATTTCTGCCACATGCTGATCAACACCTACATGGCCAAGGTCATTGCCAATATCATGGGCGACGCTGCCGGTG
>JAUNJW010000044.1:6391-11006 GCA_030533035.1 Erysipelotrichaceae bacterium | reverse complement strand
TCATTGGTATCAATAAAGGCTTTCCATTTCAGTCCCGTATAGCGCTGGGGGTAGAAATTATGTCCCAGCAGCAGCCTTGAGGAATCCACACCGTTCTCTTTCAAGTATTTCAGTTCCTCCTCAATTCCCATGGAAGCGTTCAGCTGGATTTTGATCCCGTAAGGATTCTGACAGAGAATCAGATCCTTTTCTTTTCCATAGGAAAGATCCATCCGCAGAATGTCGCATTTAATGTCCGCGAACAGGGAAAGATCTTCCGGACTGACGCCCAGTTTCCCAAGAAAAGCAGGATTGACGTCGAGGGAAACCTCCATGTCATACTGATGGGCCGAAGCGATCAGGTCGCGGAAGTACGCAACGATTTCCTCGTTGGTGCCTTCCACCGAAAACATGCTTGAAAAAACTCTTTTGAAGCCATAGCGGGCGGCCAGCGCAAAATACTCCCGGATTTCCGCCAGCGGCCGGAGGTCGGGATACACCGATATTCCTGATTGACTCATATGGTTAATTCTCCTGAATTCATTTTAGCACACAGAAATCATTATGATACCTGTACCAGACGCTGTGACCGCATAGAAAAAGGCGGATTTCTGTCCGCCTGTCATGAATATTGAATTCTCTGTTCAGCCTTCAACAACTTTGATGGAGTTGATGACCGGCTGTTCTTTTTTATCAATGGTGCCGTTGTCATCAAGCGGCTTTGCGTCTTTTGCGATCTGCAGGATGGCATCCATGCCTTCCGTGACATGGCCGAAGGCGGCGTAGTTGCCGTCAAGGAATATGTCATCCGCCACACAGATAAAGAACTGGGAACTGGCGCTGTCCATGTCGTAAGCTCCCCTGGCCATGGAAATGGTGCCGGTTGTATGGGAAATGTTGTTTTCAACGCCGTTCTGGGAGAATTCTCCCTTGATTGTTTTGCCGGATCCGCCATAGCCGTCCCCCTGGGGATCGCCGCCCTGAACCATGAAGCCGTCCATGATTCTGTGGAAGGTCAGGCCGTCGTAGAATCCTTTGTTCACAAGATTCACGAAATTGGTTACTGTAATCGGCGCTGTTTCACCGTCGAGTTCAAGTTTTACCTTGCCGTAGTCTTTGATATCCATTTCCACATAAACTGTTTCCCTGATCAGCTCATTCTCTGCGAATTCAGCCTGGGCAGAGGTTTCATCTGCGGCAGCCGGGCCGCAGCCCAGCAGCACAACAGCCGCCATGGCTGCCAGAAATGCTTTGGTTTTCAGTTTCATATTTTACACACCGCCTATCTGTATATTGTTGTCAAGACTTGTCATGACTCTCTGGAATTCCGCGTAGATCCGCTCATGATCCGGCAGGATGGAATCATTCAGCTGGGAGAACGGGTAAACCTGGATATTTGTTCTCAGATCAGGATATTCCCCTTCCAGATATGTGTAGTGAAGATCCGCCCTGAGGTTTTCAATTTTGACGCCGTCATCTGTTTTGACCAGGTCAAGTCCGGCCATCATGCCGATTCTGTTTTCAACGTCAATCTGGGAGCTGAGCAGATTGCCCATGGCGTAGAAGCAGACCGAATCGCCGATCCACTCAAACGGTTCAATGACATGGACATGGTTGCCGATGATTACATCAGCGCCGGCGTCCGCGAGCTTTCTGGCCAGGGATGACTGGATATCGTTGACTTCCATGGAATATTCGGTTCCCCAGTGCATGGAGACGATGACCGCGTCGTTTTCGGCTTTGGCCTGAGCGACCTTTCTGAGCACTTCGTCTTCATTGCCCGGGAAATAATTGACCTCATAGTCTGTTTCCGGGGCGATACCGTTGGTATTCTCACACCAGGCAAGGAAGGCGATCTTCATGCCGTTGATTTCCTTAACGGCAATTTCATCGTATTCCTGCTGAGTTGTATTGGTGCCCTGCATCAGCACACCCGGCTGCGCGTTCCAGAATTTTCTGGAATTGGTGACGCCGGTCAGGCCCATATCCAGGCAATGGTTGTTGGCAGTTGAAACGAGATTGAAACCTTTGGAGACCATGTAGCTGCCGAATTCCTGCGGGGAATTGAATGTCGGATAGCCGTATAATCCAAGTTCGGTTCCGCCCAGGATTGTTTCCTGGTTATAGAACTGCAGGTCATAGGGTTCCGCGATGGCGGCGATGCGGTCAAGCTGCTTTGAGAAATCAAAGGAGCCGTCACTGTTCTGCGCGTCCATATAAACGGATTCATGCAGAAGCCCGTCGCCGGTGAAGAACAGGGAAACTTTTGTCCCGGACTGTTCCGGTTCTGTCACTTCTGCGCTGCTGTCTTCCTCTTCCTGTTTTTGTTCAGCTTCCGCCGGATCGATGGTTTCCACAATGGGTTCTTCAGGTCCTTTGGGGGTGAGCATTTTCACCACCAGGAAAACGGCGCCGCCGATCAGGGCGAGTACCGCCAGGATCACAATCAGCAGTCTCAGCGGATTGACTCTTCTTCTTTTCTGCTTAGCTGGCATAATCACCTCCTGAGATGCCGTAGAATTCTTCAAATGTCATATTCTCACCGGCATCGTGGAGCTTTTTGGCTTCTTCTTTGGTGATATAGCGGAAATGCCACGGTTCGTAGGCATATCCTGTAATGTCTTCTTTTCCCTTGGGATA
The DNA here is from genome assembly GCA_030533035.1 of Erysipelotrichaceae bacterium. Lineage (GTDB taxonomy): Bacteria > Bacillota_I > Bacilli_A > Erysipelotrichales > Erysipelotrichaceae > Bulleidia. The sequence continues at coordinate 8,387 of JAUNJW010000044.1, read as the reverse complement.
GCGCATGATAAAGCCGTACTTCCAGGCGTTGGCTGCCAGCCACTGTCCTTCCGGAGTCTCTTCAAATACCTGGCTCAGATCGTAATCAGAATCCTGACCGCAGAGATCGGTTGCCAGACCGGTCTGGTGATCCGAATAGCCGGGTCTTGAACTGATGGTATCCGCATAGGCGGTTCCGCTTTCTTCCGCGTAGCCGTCATACAGCGTTTTCTGGAATTCCTCCGAACGGTAGCCGGAACCCATGACCAGATAGACACCTTCATTGCCGGCGTCATTGAACATTTCCTCCAGGGCGATTGCCGCGTCCCAGCGCAGTGTCCAGTCGTTGTAGCGCATCTCGACATCCGGATATGCCAGATCATCGGGAATATAGCCTTCCGGCAGACGGTGCTTCTTGTTGGCGACAATCAGATAGCTGTCGGTTTTGAAGAAACGTTCATCCTTTTCAGGATCAACAGTCGGCTCCGGCGTCGGTTCTTCCGTTGGTTCTTCGCTCGCTTCGGGCGTCGCTGACTCCTTCGGATCCGGTGATTCTGTCGCCGCCGGTGTGGGAGTCGGTTTTGTATCGGCAGATTTGTTTTTGTTCTTGTTTATAATCACTCCGTACAGACCTGTAATCAGTACCGCCACCAGCAGGATCGGGATGACAATCATCGCGACTCTGTCAAAGCGGATTTTTCTGCGGGGTTCTTTTTTGTCAGTCATATTCTTTCCCTCTTTGCAAGTATGGTATCACAAATTAACAGGAAAGCAGGGAATGCCCCTGCTGTTCATCTGAAGATTTCGGTTTTTTCCAGTCCTTTTACAAGGAACCACCCAAAGATAACCGCGATCAGTTCACCGATGGCGACATAGGTGCCGTTGATCAGTGTGCCCATAAGCAGATGATCCGGCATAAACAGATATGCCAGCTCCGCACCGACGATAAAGAAGTTGAAGATCACGGGCATCAGACATGAAAGCACCGGAATTCCATGTATTTTGATATTTCTGAATTTCCATGTGCAGATAGCTGCCATCAAAGTGGCGGAGGTGCCGATCACCGCGTCCAGCATGCCGGTCGGATTCAGACCTGTCATGGCGCCGATCAGATTTGCCAGGAAGCAGCCAAGGGTGACGCCCCAGATGGCTTTTTTGTCGATCAGCGGCAGAAGAGTCAGCGCTTCGGCGATCCGGACCTGGATCTGTCCGAAGGCAATCATTGAGAGTCCCGGCACAAAGCACAGGGCTGTGTAGATCGCCGCGATCATGGCGATCCGGGTAAGACTTTTTGTGTCCATTTTGAAAATCTCCTTATTTTGGTTAACGTCGGGTAGCTGCTACCGACGGCGGACTCAGCCGCAACGAACATTATAGACTTATTTTCCAAAGGCACAAGAAAACACCGCGTCTTTTAAGAATCCCGGACCGCGGTGTTCTCAGATCATTCAGATTTTCATTGCCGTTTCATAGGCGCTCCAGATCACGGTGCGCAGGTTGCCGACCTGGCGGCAGTCGCCGACATAATGGACATTCCTTCCTTTTGCCGCCAGCGGGGCGGGAATGTATCCGGCGCAGGAGATGACGGAATCGCACGGGATTGTGATTTCCTCACCTTTGCAGTCACAGACAATCTGATCATCCTTAACTTCTTTCAGGGCTGTTTCCAGATGTACTTCCACTTTATGGAGGGCAAACCATTCTCTTAAGTAGGAACTGTTGGCCAGGCAGACGCCGCTCTGGGCAATCAGGTCATCCTTCATTTCCACAATTACCGGTTCTTTTCCCTGAAGGGCCAGTTCATAGGCAATTTCACAGCCAGTCAGGCCGCCGCCGATCACAGCGACTTTCTGTCCGGTTTGGCTGCCGTTAAGATATTCACAGGCTTCGATCATCTTTTCATAGCCTGGTACGGAACGGACGACTCTCGGAACGGCGCCGGTCGCGATGATGACCGGAAGCTCACCGAATTCGGAAGCGGAGCCGATTCTCTCATTCAGATGGATTTCAATTTTCA
>JAUNJW010000044.1:0-6291 GCA_030533035.1 Erysipelotrichaceae bacterium | reverse complement strand
TCACCGAATTCGGAAGCGGAGCCGATTCTCTCATTCAGATGGATTTCAATTTTCATTTCCTTCATCTGACGCCGGTACCATTCAAGCAGATCCCGTAGTTTTCCTTTATAGGATTCTGAGCTGGCGGGAATGAATGTGCCGCCGAGCACACCGGATTTCTCATAGATGATTGGTGTATGTCCTCTCAGTTTCAGCACCCTGGCCGTTTCCATACCGCCGATGCCGCCGCCGACAATGATCACCTTCTGCGGTTTCTTTGTTTTTTTGATAAAGTGTCTGTCTTTCTGCATTGTTTCCGCGTTGACGGCGCATCTTGCCAGATGCAGGGAATCGGAAAGAGGCTGGTCATTCGGCACGCCTTTATAGTGGGCCATGTTGAAACAGCCGTTATGGCATAGGATGCAGGGTCTGATTTCCTCTTCCTGATCATTGATCATCTTTGTGACCCATTCAGGATCGGCCAGGAAGTTTCTCGCAAATCCGGCTGCGTCGATCTTTCCTTCTGCGATGGATTGTGCCGCTGTCAGCGGATTGAGCCTTCCGGCTGCCACTACAGGAATATTCACAAACTGACGGATGTGCTCCGTATCGGCGAGATTGCAGTTTTCCGGCATATAGACCGGCGGATGCGCCCAGTACCAGGCGTCGTAGGTACCGTTGTCGCAGTTCAGCATGTCATAGCCGGCTTCCTCCAGGAACTTCGCCGCGATTTCACTTTCCGCCATGTCGCGGCCGGCCTCTTCATATTCTTCACCGGGCAGGGCGCCGCTGCGGAAATCCTTTGTTTTCGAGACAACGCTGTAGCGCAGGGAAACCGGGAAATCCTCCCCGCATTCCCGTTTGATGGCCTTAACGATTTCAGCCGCGAAGCGGTAGCGGTTTTCCAGTGATCCGCCGTACTCATCCGTTCTGTGATTGACATATTTCAGGGTGAACTGGTCAAGCAGATAGCCTTCATGAACGGCATGGACTTCGACGCCGTCAACGCCTGCCTCTTTCAGAAGCACGGCACATTTTGCGAACGCGTCGATGAACTCCTGGATTTCTTCAACGGTCATCGGTCTGGAAGGAACCTTGTCGCTCCATCTGTTAGGCGCGTACGAGGCGCTGGCTGTGATCCTGTCCAGATCCATGACAGTTCCCGAGATTTTTCTCAGCAGCCTGTTTGAATACAGGGTTTCCATCATTTTTGTGATGGTGAATGACCTTCCGAAGCCGGCGGTCAGCTGGACAAAGAGCTTCGCGCCTGTTTCATGGAAGGAAGGCATCCATTTCGCCAGATCCCTGTACATCTTCTTGTTCTGGTACAGCCATTCGCCGCCCATCGGATTATAGACGGGCTGACAGCCCGGCAGGATCAGGCCGGCGTTGTTTTCAGCGACAGTTTTGATGAAATCAGCTCCGGCTTTGTCAAAATGATTCTTTTCCATCCAGCCCAGCAGATTGGTTCCGCCCATGGAAGTCATGACGATCCGGTTTTTGATTTCACACGAACCGATTTTCCACGGTGTAAACAGGGGATCAAATTGTTTTTTCATAAAGTAAACCTCTTTGTAACGCCATTATACAAAAAAGACTGACAGCTTATCAGCCGTCAGTCATGGTGTTTTGATCAGAGATCCTCAAATCCGATGATCATGCCGCCGCGCTCTGCGTAATAGCTGCACAGACCGGTGCACGGGACGATTCTGACATCGGCGCCGGGGAATTCGGCCAGGATCAGATTCTTGAGCTTTTCCGCCGCAGCCAGATTGAGGCTGTGGTGAATTCTGACCTTGCCGCCCTTGTATCCCATTTTTACCATCTCTGCGAGTGTGGTGGTCAGTGTCTTCTTGGGACCTCTGCAGATATGCGCCTGCTGGAGGGTTCCCTCTTCGCTGGCTCTGCCGAGGAAGCGGATGCCGAGCAGACCCGCCACTTTTGCGACTGCCGGGGAAACACGGCCGTTCTTGGCCAGGTTGCTTAATGACTCGAGAGTGAAGACAAGGTGGGAATGTGTCTGGTAATCCTGGATTGTCTGGACAGCCTCTTCAAAAGGCATGTCTTTTTCCATGCATTCGGCGATCTTTTCGATAATCAGTTCCATTTCACCGCCGGTGGACAGGGAGTCAACAATGTAGACTTTGGCGTCCGGATTCTTTTCCAGATACATTTCCTTTCCGTTGAGGGCGGAGTTGTAGCTGCCGGAAAGGCCGCTGGTGATCGTGATGCCGAAAATATAATCAGCGCCGTCAAAAGCGTTCATCCATTCCTGGGGGCTCGGGCATGAGGTGGAAGAACCCCACTGGCTGGCTTCCATTTTGGCGACGAGCGCTTCTGTATCAAGACCGGGCTCATCTGTGTATTCAACTCCATCCACAAGGATTTTCAAAGGTACTGTTGTGTAGCTGATTTCACTGTTCAGATTGAAGATGTTGGATGAAGAATCGGATACGATACGATAGGTCATGATACTTACCTCCTCATGATTGGTATTACCGAAATAGTAAGAAGTCCTTTTTTTCTTGTCAAGAAGCTTTCCGTGTCTGCGGCTGCGGTTCAGTTATGAATCAGATGCTCAGAACTGTCCGTTTTCAATCAGATCGATGATGTAATCACTGCCGTACGGCAGACCGTCTTTCCAGTAGATGTCCTGCTGTCCGTCTTCTGTCGCGGGCTCATATCTGTATCCCTTTTCCGCAAAGAACGCCTTCATTTTGTTTATATTAAAGAAATTGACGTTGCCTTCCTCCGTGCTGAGAAAGCTGCCGTAATTTTTGGACCAGAGAGTCAGCGCCATTCTGACAATTTCCTCACCTGATCCGCCGGAAATCTTTTCGAGAGCCTCATCGCTGATCTGTTCCATCTGTCCGGCTGTCTTTGTTGTCAATGGCAGCAGTCTGCGATCAGATTCCGGTATGCCTGTCGAACCAGCCGGTGATTTCCTTTAACCGCCTTATCCGGTTGAGCGGTTTGCCGCTGCGGGAAAGATCATGGTTTTCACCATGGAAAATGACAAGTCTTGTTTCGACATTGTTGGCACAGAGGGCCTGCATCATCTGCATGCCTTCGGGCAGCGGGCATCTGTAATCTTCATCACTGTGAATGAGCAGAGTCGGGGTTTTGCAGTTTTCCGCATAGCGCAGCGGTGAGCGCTCCCACATGCGGCGGGTGTTTTCATCGCCATAGAGGGATTGTGCGTCACACTGGTCGGGACAGAACATCGGTCCGATGTCTGAAATAAATGCCATCGAAACCCAGTTGGCAATTGAGCGCTGGGAAGCGGCACAGCAGAAACGGTCAGTATGGGTGATGATCCAGTTGGTCATAAAGCCGCCATAGGAGCCGCCGGTTTCACAGAGCCTGTCCGGATCGATCTTTTTATACTTTGCCAGTACCGCGTCAGTGAATGCCATCAGCGCGTCGTAGTCGATGGTTCCGTATTTTCCCCTGAGATCCGCAAACGCGTCGCCCCTGCCGTCGGAACCGGGAATATTGGTGAACATGACAGCGTAGCCGCGGGAAACCCAGACCTGCATTTCATGGAAGAACACTTCGCCATAGACGGTTCTCGGTCCGCCGTGGATATCCAGCACAGCCGGCACTTTCTTTTTCTTTTCATAATCCTGCGGCAGAAGCACCCAGCCGTGAAGTTTGAACCCGCCGGATTCATATTCGATTCTCTGCGGCAGAGCCACAAATTTGTTCTTCAGCGCTTTTTTATTGAAATCTGTCAGCGCCCTGAGATTACTGCCGTCCCTGTTCATCATCCAGACTTCACCAAGGGAGTCCGCAGTTTCCCTGACAAAGGCGATTCCGTCTTCACCAACCTCAATCATCTTGACCATGCCCGGTTCATCGAGCAGAACGGTCTTTTCAAAGGAGCTGTTATATTTCCAGACTGCTGAATGATCTTCTTCCGTGGCGATCACATACAGCTGGTTGTCCTTCTTCACAATCGCTTTTCCGCCGCCGAGCAATGTGTCGCCTGCTACGGCGCAGCCAAGCTGCCTGTTCATTTCAAGGACTGTCATCAGTTTTCCGTCTTCAATCCTGACAAAGTCCGGCGTCTGGTTGACGCCATAGGCCTTCATGTCAGACGCCAGGGCATAAAGTTTTCCTTCCAGTCTGAACAGGCCGTAAATATTATGGTCAGCCTTTTTATAAAGAGTTTCCTTCTTTCCTGTTTCCGGCGTATAAGCAAATACCTTTGCATACAGGCTCTGTACGGCGTCTCTGACATTGCCGGTGTAATAGACGGTTCCGTCTTCGACAATGAATTCACCCATGTCAAACTTCGCGGATGTGATTCTTCTGATCTTTGTTTTCTTTCCGGTTTCAACAGTAAACAGGGCGGTTCTCTTTCCGTTGGTGAAACCGGCGCCGTTGAACCAGTACGGAATTTCATCCACAACCTGGACGCTGCCGGCTTTTTTCTTCTCTTCGGCTTCTTTCTTTTTCTCTTCCGCGCTCTTCTTCCAGCCATCCGGATCATTCTTGTCAATCATGCCGGAAACCGCGTAAAGATCCTCCCTGATCTTTCTGACGGCTGTCACAGCGAACGGCAGGGTCAGCCATTCATCCGCCTCACCGCCGTTCAGGCTGATTTCATAAAGCACCGTGGCGGAGGGATCGCTTTCTTCTTTCTGCCTTCTGATAATCAGATGTGTGTCATCCTTCCAGAAAACAATGGACGAAGAAAACGCGGATGTCAGCTGAACAGGCTCACCATCCCTGATAATCCATATGTCGCGTCTGTAATTATTCTTTTCCTCATCTGCTTTTGCCAGGGTAAAAGCCAGTGTCTTTCCATCCGGACTGTAAGTCAGGTTTTCGGGATACCTGTATGTCAGCAGATCTTTTATCTCAACGGGCTTCAGTTTCATTCACCGTGCCTCGCCTTGTATTCCCTGATCAGGAATGTCATGCCCATTGTCTTGGCATCATTGATTTCACCTTTGACAATCTTATCGGTGATTTCATCCAGGGTCAGCCGGGAAAGACGGATGCTTTCGTCATCATCGAGATGCTGGCCTTTGAATTCACCTGTTTTCGCATAATATAGCTCGATGACTTCGGTGTCATAAGCGGGGGTGGGAACCATGTTGCCAAGATACACGAAGTCTCTGCCTTCATAGCCTGTTTCTTCCACGATTTCCCTTTTCGCGGTTGTCAGCGGATCTTCTCCCTTTTCCTTTTTGCCGGCCGGATATTCCAGCATGATCTTTTCCTGGGCATAGCGGTACTGGGTGACCATGAAGAATCTTCCTTCTTCATCCTCAAGGGCGATTCCCACGCCGCCGGGGTGTTCGACAACCTCGCGGTCAACGATGCGGCCGTCGAAGATTCTTGCCTTATCTGTTCTGACATTGATTATTTTTCCCCTGAACATATACTCAGCGGAAACCTGTTCTTCTTTCAGTTTCATTTCCATTTTTTATATCTCCTGTCATAATCATACTATACCGACGGAGGTGCACGATGAATCAGAAAGTATATTTTGCCGGCTCGATCCGCGGCGGACGCGCGGACGCGCAGCTGTATCACGACATCATCGCAATGATCAATGAAACGGACCAGGTTCTGACCGAACATGTCGGCGACCTGGATCTCGCCGCGAAAGAACAGGGAAAAAAGGATCAGCTGATCTATGAAAAAGACACTGCATGGCTGCGGGAATGCGATCTGCTCATTGCCGAATGCACATGTCCTTCCCTGGGCGTCGGCTATGAACTGGCTTACGCGGAAAGATACAATAAACCATGTTATGTCTTCTACCGCAGATCCCAGGTGCAGCTTTCCGCCATGATCACCGGCGATCCTTATTACACAGTGATCCCCTATGAAACAAAAGAAGAACTCTTTGGGAAAATCCGTGAGATTCTCTCATGAGTTCTTTTTTTATATATGGTTTTTAATTCAGTCTGATGTAGTGTCCGGCATGATGTAGGTGTTCTGTCTTTCAATGACGGCAATCATCATATCCAGATAATACAGGTCATCCTCATTGTCCAGCCGGTACCAGTTGTCGCCGACAGCGATGTACGGCTTTGCGATATGCATGGTTGTATGGCCGTTTCTTGTGTAGACCTTCAGTTCATAGCCGGTGTCCTCGGGAATCTCGTCTTCCGTGGCAACGACAACCTGTTTGATCATATTCATGGCCGCGCAGAATTCGTTGATGCTGTTGCCGCCCATGTTGAAGGGCTCTTCCAGGATTCCTCCCGAGCAGGTAATGGTCGACATACTGTTGGAACCTGTCTGCAGGAATGAGTAGTCATATTTTACGCCGCAGCCTGCCAGCATGACGCA
>JAUNJW010000243.1 GCA_030533035.1 Erysipelotrichaceae bacterium | reverse complement strand
ATTTCCTTCCGCACAAATGCTTGACTGACTGTCATGCGGATATGGACGCAGCTTTCTGCAGTTTCATTATATCGCCTACTCCGGATCATATGTCAGGGGTATTGAAATGAGCGCCCGGAGATAAAAAAGAGGCTTCTTTCAGCCTCTTTTGGATTTGTCATGATCAGAATCCGTATGTCACAATCTCCCAGTCGCCGTCTGCGCTGCGGGCAAGCCACCACTGGAAGTCTTTATATTCATACTCAGAATTGAAACCGTCCTCCGGATTTTTGCCGGTTGTGAAATCCATCAGGAATTCAGCGGCTTCGGTATACTCTGCGTCTTCGGACAGGGAATTCAGCCATTCAAGCTTCTCGGCATCGGCGGCTTCATCGCCTCCATAGCGGATGCTGTGCAGCTCACAGTCAGCCCAGCCGCCAAACCGGCACTTGATTGCGAGCATGGCGTCATAAAGTTCCTCTTCTTTAAAGAGATCGGATGTGCCGAGATCAATTTCCACTTCCGGAGCTCTTTTGCCGGCAAGATATTCTTCCAGTGTCAGACCCTTCTGTGACATGATTTCCTTTGCGATTTCTGCGCTGTCCACATAGCGGATGTGCCATGGCTCATAGCGGTAGCCGGTGACATGTTCCATGCCTTCAAGATAGCGGAGAATAAAGCCATAGCCGGCGAGTTTTTCGTGAATCCTGTCCCAGATCCAGGTGTATTCGGGCTTTTCCATGTCCTCGTTGTAATAGACATCGGTAAAGCTGCCGTCGTCATTTTTGATTTTGAAGTACAGATCCAGCGCCAGACCGGTATGGTGTTCGGAGTAACCGGGCTTGGCCACGGTCTTTGCGGCGTAATCCGCACCGTATTTCTCAGTGAAGGCCTCCATGATTTCCTGCTGCGCGGCAACACTGCGGCGGGCAGAATCAAGTTCGGTATAAATACCGTCATTTTCTTCCAGGTCAGCTTTCAGAAGCTCATAGGCGGCATAAGCTCTGGCTTCCACTTCAACCTCGTCTTCCATTGAGTTGGTAACGGTCACTGTTTCCAGTGCTTCTTCCCAGCCTTCGGGCAGCGGATTGAGCTTATTCACAAGTGCGAGATAATCAATGCCTTCAGCTGCTGTATCTGTCTCTGTTTCAGCGGTCGGTTCCGGTTCCGGTTCTGTTTCAGCGGAACGGCAGGCTGTCAGCGTGACGGGCATGGCAATGCCGAGCGCCAGGCAAAGCATAAACCTTTTCATAGTTTTCATTTCAAAACCTCTGTGTGATTTTCAATGATACATTTCAGTATTTTATACAGTCTTTTCCGCTGTTGCAAGAACAGAAAAAGACGGCCGGACGGCCATCTTTGAAGATTTCATCAGTTTTTTCAGGAATCCCGCTCCCGCAGGCACCCATTGACGATTTCCTCGAGCTGTTCTCTGGGAATACTGAGTTCCTTCTCGGCCACCTCAAGGACTGTTTTATGCTCTTTCTGGGCAATCTTGACGATGTTCGTCGCCTTTTCATAACCGAAATCCGGACACAGGGCGGTCGCGATCACGGTTGATTTCATCAGCAGGTCACGGCAGTGATCAACATCAACGAAGATGCCTTCGACGCATCTCTGGCGGAAAGTGTCGGCCGCATGGGTCAGAACTTCGAGCGACTGGAACAGGCAGAAGAAGATCACCGGTTCGAACGCGTTGAGTTCAAGCTGTCCGGCTTCCACTGCCATGGAAATTGTCACGTCGTTGCCGGCAACGAGGAATGCCGCCTGGGTCACGACTTCCGGGATCACCGGATTGATCTTGCCGGGCATGATGGATGACCCCGGCTGGCGGGCAGGAAGCTGCAGCTCTTCAATGCCGCCGCACGGTCCGCTGGAAAGCAGACGCATGTCATTGGCGATCTTGGACATGACAAGCGCGCAGTTTTTGATCGCTGAGGAAACAGCCGCGAAGCTGTCCGCGTTCTGGGTCGCGTCGACAAGATTGTCAGCCATTTTGACCGGCTGGCCGATCAGGTCAGCGAGAATATCCACAACACAGTTCAGATATCCTTCGGAGGCATTGATGCTGGTGCCGATGGCTGTCGCGCCTAGGTTCAGGTCAAAGAGTTCATTGCGGCTCCGCAATACCCTGTTCTGGCATCTGCGCAGGGCGTTGGCATGGGCCTTGAATTCCTGGCCCCTGTACCTCGGAACCGCGTCCTGCAGCTGGGTGCGTCCCAGTTTCAGCACGGTGGCATTTTCCTCCGCTTTTTTCTCAAATGCCCGGATCAGTCCATCCAGCGACGCCATCAGGTTGTCAATCAGCCTGATCGCAGTCAGTTTTCCGGCTGTGGGGAAAACGTCATTGGTCGACTGGGCCATATTGACATGGTCATTGGGATGTACCCGGCCGTCGCCCTTTTTGCCGCCGAGGATCTCGCAGGCACGGTTGGCAATGACTTCGTTGGCGTTCATATTGGCGGATGTGCCGGCACCGCCCTGGATCGGATCAACGATAAACTGGTCGCGCAGCTTTCCGCTCAGGATTTCATCGCAGGCACGGATGATCGCAGAAGCGATCTCCGGTTTCAGTTCACCGGCTTTCTGATTGGCGATCGCGGCAGCCTTTTTGATGACAGTCAGACTTTCGATCATATAGGGATTCATGGTCTGTCCGGTCATCGGGAAGTTCTGCTTTGCGCGTTCCGACTGCACACCATAGTAAACATTGTCAGGCAGACTGACAATTCCGATTGAATCATGTTCGGTTCTCATTTATTCATTTCCTCGCTTATTATGATTATCCTGTTCTGTGTCCCGGGCTGAAGCCGGACACAGTCAATTCTCTGAATCCATTATAATCTTTTTCCATCTCCGTGTGAAAAGACTATGACAGTCAATTGACAATGACTGAAATCATGACTCTGCAATATACGGAAAAAACAAAAAGATCCCTGCCGTCCGGCAAAGATCTCACAATGATTTCAGTTTTTCAGCTGCTGGAATCAGGCCCTTTTCAAAGAGCTGATTGCCCATAAGACTGTATTCCATACAGATTCTTCTTCCAGAGATTCGCTTTCCGCAGGTTCTCCGAATAAAACCATCGCTTCCATAAGTGTTTTCATAAATATATATCTCCCTGACTTTCGTCATTTCTTTTTTTTCATCATACCCGGGTGGGTTTTATGGATCAGGCCATTGATTCCTGACACTGCTTATTATAAGAATTTGGCTTTTTCCGAAAGCCTTTACATATGGAAACAAAAGAAAAATCCTGCCAGAGTAGGATTTTCCCAAATATGGAGGTGCTTTACAGACCGAAATAACGGGCTGCGTTGTTGTAGCTGATGCCTTCGACAATCTTCTTCAGGGACGCGTCGAAGTTCGGATATTCACCGTTTTCCACCCAGTTTCCGATCATGTTGCACATGATTCTGCGGAAGTAGTCATGACGTGCGTATGACAGGAAGGAACGTGAGTCAGTCAGCATGCCGACAAAGTTGCCCAGCAGGCCGAGATTGGCCAGGGCTCTCATCTGATCTTCCATGCCGCTCTTGGTGTCATTGAACCACCAGCCGGGACCCTGCTGGATCTTTCCGGGAACCTCAGAGGACTGGAACGCGCCGAGAATGGTGCCGATCTGTTCATTGTCGGCAGGATTCAGCGAGAACA
>JAUNJW010000043.1 GCA_030533035.1 Erysipelotrichaceae bacterium | reverse complement strand
TGCACATCCGCTTTCACGCATTCGTCATACAGTTTTGTGACCCATTCGAAATGGCACGGCCTAGCTCCGCCATAGTTTTCGCCGCCGCAGACCACCTGTTCGATCTGTCCTGCGGCAAGATAGTTTTCCAGGGTGACGGGACCGATGAACGGCGCGCACATCACGCCTTTGTGCTTAAAGGGCAGATCCAGAAGAATCGGCACTCTTTCGTCCGTCCGCTTCTGGTTTTCGGCGGTGACATTGAAGAAGACATTTTCCCAGCCTTCGCCCCAGTCCGCCGGCAGGCATTCTCTGACACGCTGCGGCCGCTTGGTCAGAAGATAAAAGATCACATCGCTGCGCCGCCGGATCATGTCCCAGGCGCCGGGGCGCCACTGGTCCGCTTCTTCCAGGAAGAAATCAGAGGTCATCGACACCCGGATCATTTCGCCGCTCTGGATTTTGTAGCTTCCGTCTCTTTTCTTTTCCAGCGGATAATTAAAAGAACCGGTCCTGAAAATGACGGATCCGTCCATGTCCCGCTTCTCATCGAGAAAGTACATATAACAGTTTTGGCAGCCTTCCGACACCCGCGTGCAGCCGTGCCAGGGATTCCAGATATCATGCATATGGATAATCCTAATCGAAAACAGGTCCCAAAACAAATCAAAAGCCCGTGTGTAAACATGCGATCCATAAGGATTTTCCGCTAATTGTGCTAAAATTCTTTTAAACAGGGAGGCAATGATCATGGTGACAATGCAGTCTCTTCTTGAAAAAGACAAGGAGCGTTTTCTTCATAACGCTGCCGCAGCCAAAACATCACAGGACACCGTCAGGGCAGCCGAGGAGGAACTCGGCCGGCTGCTGACTCTTTATAATGAACAGGAAGAAAGCGACCGGATCAAGGAGATGGCCGCGGCCATGGTGGAGTCCATCCGGGTATCCGCCGGTTTCCTGGACTGTGACGGGGAATCCACCATCTGGTCCAAATCAGAATATCGTTCGCCCGGCCAGAAGCCGAAGCGTTCCGTCTGGTTCTGGATTCTGCTGGCGGCCGGTGTTCTGCTGGCAGCCGCTGCCGGCTTTGTGCTGGTCTGTCTGACCGACATGGTGCCTCCTTCCAATAATATGACTCTCGGCCTCGGCCTGGCCGGAGCGGCCATGCTGGCGCTGTTTATCAGCGGTCTTGTCTCGGCAAAGACAAAAGCGGACAACAAAGCGGACCTGTATGCGGAAACCATTCCCGACGCCCAGAAAACCTATCACATTCTGCTGGCGGCTGTCGTCTCCATGGACCGCACCCTCAACCGGGTCAGGGCAGACGAGCAGATCCAGAACAAACAGCAGCTCATGGATGAAAAGGAAGGCCTCAAGAAGGAAGATATCCAGCTTCTCTCCGGTCTGCTGGAAGGAGCGTATTCCCTGAGCGATGACGAATACGCAAAGGAAGTCATTTCAGACGTGAAATTCTATCTTCATAAAAAGAAGATCGACGTCGTCGATTACAACGGTGAAAACAAGAATCTCTTTGAACGGATGCCGGGCGGAAAGAGCGGCACCATCAGGCCGGCTCTTGTCATCGGCGGCACAGTACTGCGCAAAGGTCTTGCGGCAGGAGAGTAAGGTATGGAGAAGTTTTATGGATTTGACCTGGGCGACGCCGAAAGCGCCGTCACCAGGCTGGAAAAAGACAAGGACACTGTCCCCCAGGTCCTCAGTATCAACGACGTCAAAAGTTTCATCACGGCCTACGCGATGTTACGGGACGGCAGACTGATCATCGGTGAGGAAGCCTGCTACCATCCTGACGCGATGATCCGCAAGGAGCGTTTCAAGAGCCGTTTTCTGACTGATCCCGAAACCTCCAAACATGTGACAAGCTTCGCTTCCGGCGTGCTTGGCGAGCTGTATCTGAGCGGCCAGCTGATCCAGGGCGATGACTGCTGTTTCTATATCGGCTGTCCGGCCGGATGGGACCGTGTCGCCCGTGAAGAATACCGGATGATCTTTGAAAAGACCGGCTATCCGCCAGTCAAGATCATTTCCGAATCAAGAGCCGCGCTTGTCTCCGCCTGCCAGTCCAAGCACCTGCAGGTCGGCTATGACATTCTCAACAAACCGGTGCTGGTCGTTGATATCGGTTCCTCCACAACCGACTTTGCCTATATCATGGGCGGCCGGGAAGTGGAGCTCAAAACAGGCGGCGAAGTGTTCCTCGGCGGCGGCATCATGGATGAAATCCTGCTCGAGGAATCGGTAAGGATGTCCCCGTCTGAGAGGAAAATCAGAAAGATCTTCGAAGAGAGCGATCCCTGGCACAGCTACTGTGATTTCGCGGCCAGAAAGCTCAAGGAAAAATACTTCTCTGACCAGGAATACTGGAAAGTGAATGAGTGCACACAGTCCGTTTCCATCCACCAGGGCATGATGCCGGTCAGGCTGGTTCTCAGGATGAATGAGACAATCGCCGACCAGCTGCTCAACAAAAAGGTGGACCGTCTCGGCAATAAATCATTCAGGGAAGTCTTCATTGAAAGCCTGCGCCAGGCAAAAGACGCGATCACTGACAGGCAGCCGGAACTGATTTTCCTGACCGGCGGTGTTTCCAAGATGGCAGTGATCAGGGAATGGTGCCGCCAGGTCTTCCCGGATGCGGTTGTCATCTCCTCAGCCGAGCCTGAATTCTCAGTTGCCTCAGGTCTTTCCTGGTGCGGCAAGATTGATGATGAGCTCAGGCAGTTCAAGGAGGAGATCGCCCGCCTGGTTGAGTCCAGCAATGTGGAAAAGATTGTCGAGAGCCATATCAATGAACTCTATCACGACGCGGTAGAGGCAATGGTGGAGCCAATTCTTGAACATGTGGCTCTGCCGGTGACGGAAAGATGGCGCTCCGGTTCGATTGAAAAGCTGTCCGACATCGACGTCGTCATGGCCGAGGAGATCGATACCTACATGCATACCGATGAAGCTCGTGCGTTACTGACAAAACCGGTGGCGAAATGGCTCAAGAACATCTCCTATGAGCTTGAGGAATACACGATGCCGATCTGCGTGAAGCACAATGTGCCGTATTCCGCGCTGTCACTGAACTCATATCTCTCCATGAGCGATATTGAGATTAATGTCGAAGCCAAGAGTCTCTTTGCGGTCAGTGAAATCACCTGGCTGATTGACGCCACGGTTTCAATTGTGATCGGTCTGCTGTGCGGCGGCAGCGGCGTCGCACTGATCTCAAGCGGTCTGCCCGGCATTGTCGCCGGCGCGGTGGTTTCACTGCTGATCCTGGCCCTTGGCAAGGAGAAGATGCAGACGATGCTGCTGAACACAAAACTGCCGAAAGCCATGCGCCGCATCATTCCGAGAAGCTATCTCAGAGCCCGTCTCGATGTGATTTCAAATGAGGTGAAAAACAGCCTCTACGCAAAACTCGAACAGGAGAAAAACGACGAAATCACCGAGCGTCTGGTCAAGGAAATCTCGCTGCAGATTGAGCAGTGCCTGGCCAAGATGGCGGAAGTCGTGGAAATCCCTCTGGGCTGATATTGATATGCGGAACCGGATCACCTGCTGATGTGATCCGGTTTTTGTTATGGATTTATGCTGTGAAATACATTTTTCAGAAAATTTTCTGAAAAATTAATGTGATTTGTGTTGGATGTGTGAAAATGTCAATTGTTTTTCGCTTTTTCCGTTCTATAATTGTTTCTGTCTTTACAGAAGACAAAAGCGAGGGAAAGAAATGAATTACAGCAATTTATTCAAGACAGGACTCGCAGCTGTCATGGCGCTTTCATTAGCAGCCTGCAGCTCCGGTTCCGGTGACAATGGCGGTTCTTCTGCTGGTACAGATACAGCCGCCGCCATCAAGCTCGGCGCTTCCGGCCCGATCACGGGTGACGCTGCTGTTTACGGCCTGGCAGTCCAGCACGCAGCGGAAATCGCGATTGAGGAAGTCAACGCGAAGGGCGGAACCCAGATTGAACTCAAGTTTGAAGATGACCAGGCAGACGGCGAAAAAGCAGTCTCCGCCTACAACTCCCTGATGGACTGGGGCATGCAGATCTCCCTGGCAACCGTTACCTCCGGTGCCGGCCAGGCAGTCGCTCCCAACTATGAACAGGACAATATCTTCGGTCTGACACCGTCCGGTTCCTCCACAGCGATCATCTACAAGGACACAGTGAACAACAAGGATCCTTACGGTGTTCTCTTCCAGATGTGCTTCACCGATCCCAACCAGGGTACAGCTTCCGCTGACTACCTGGCAGGCCATACAGAACTCGGCACAAAGGTCGGCATCATCTACAGAAGCGATGACAACTACTCCACCGGCATCTATCAGACATTCAAGGCACAGGCTGACAAGGTAGGTCTTGAGATCGTTGCCACAGAGACATTCATCAACTCTGACACAGACTACTCCGTACAGGTCAAGAAGATGGCCGACGCCGGCGCTGACATCGTCTTCCTGCCGATTTACTACCAGCCGGCTTCCCAGATCCTCGTTGAAGCTGACAAGCAGGGCTACACACCGAACTTCTTCGGATGCGACGGTATGGACGGTATCCTGACACTGGACAACTTTGACACAAATCTGGCTGAAGGCCTGTATATGCTGACACCGTTCTCCTCTGACGCAACAGACGAAAAGACAGCAAACTTTGTCAAGAAGTACCAGGACAAGTACGGCGAAACACCCAACCAGTTCGCTGCCGACGCATATGACTGTGTCTATGCGATCAAGCAGGCAATTGACAATGCCGGTATCACAGCTGACATGGCACAGGATGACATCACAGCTGCGATGATCAAGGAATTCACTTCCATGACATTTGACGGCATCACCGGCCTTTCCATGACATGGTCCGCCAGCGGTGAAGTTTCCAAGGCACCGAAGGCAGTCGTCATCGAAAACGGCGTTTACGTCGGTGTTGAATAATCAGTCAATCTGAGCATTCAGGAAAGGTTGCCAGTTCTACATGATTGGCAACCTTGTTTGTTTTGTCAAAAAGAAAGGGGGAATGCCTGATGGCTTTCTTATCATATTTAATCAGCGGCCTTGGCCTCGGCAGTGTCTACGCGATCATTGCCCTGGGATATTCCATGGTTTACGGCATTGCCAAAATGCTGAACTTTGCCCATGGCGATATCATCATGGCAGGCGCTTTCGCGGCTTTCTTCGCGATGACAGGCGCCGGTCTGCCGTTAATTGCCGCGGCACTGATTTCCATGGCGGTCTGTACACTGCTTGGCGTGACTATTGAACGGCTTGCCTACAAGCCGTTAAGAAACGCTTCAAGCCTTTCCGTACTGATCACTGCCATCGGTGTCAGCTATTTCCTGCAGAACGCCGCCCAGCTTCTGTTCGGCTCCGACACCAAGATTTTCCCGTCCGTACTGAGCGGGTCTTTCAGCCTGTTCTCGGGCGCGCTGTCCGTTTCTTATCTTTCCGTTGTGACAATTCTTGTCTGTCTTGTCATCATGGGAGGCCTCACGCTTTTTATCAATAAAACAAAAACAGGCAAGGCAATGCGTGCCTGTTCCGAAGACAAGGGTGCCGCGGTTCTGATGGGCATCAATGTCAACCGGATCATCTCCATTACATTTGCGATCGGTTCAGGACTTGCGGCCATCGCCGCCATCCTGTTATGCGCGACATATCCTTCCGTCTATCCGACCCTTGGCTCCATGCCCGGCATCCGTGCCTTCACCGCTGCCGTATTCGGCGGCATCGGCTCCATTCCCGGCGCGTTCCTGGGCGGTCTTCTGCTGGGCGTCATTGAGACAATGGCCAAGGCGTACATCTCCACCCAGCTGTCCGACGCGATTGTCTTTGCGGTATTGATCATTGTCCTTCTGATCCGCCCGACGGGTCTTCTGGGCAAAAAGGTCAATGTGAAAGTGTAGGTGAAAAGAATGAAGGGTATTATAAATTCATTGTTCTCACAGAGACGCCGCGGCCGCACTGTCAGCCTGCTGATTGTGACAATTGCATTCATTGTCCTGCAGGCAATGGTCATGAGCAAAAGTCTTTCCAGACTTCTGATCTCGCTGCTGGTGCCTGTATGCGCCTATATCGTCGCTGCCATCGGCCTGAATCTCAACGTCGGTTTCTCCGGCGAGCTGAACCTGGGCCAGGCCGGCTTCATGAGCATCGGCGCGTTCACATCTGTTATTCTTTCCGGCATTCTCAATGCCAATGGCATCAGCGGCATTCCCGTTCTGATTCTGTGCATTATCGCCGGCGCAGTCATGGCCGCCGTCATCGGCTGGCTGATCAGCGTGCCTGTATTGAAACTGCAGGGCGACTATCTGGCGATCGTCACACTGGCGTTCGGCCAGATCATCATGTCGCTGATCAACAACCTGTACTGCGGCATCGACGCGAAGGGTCTTCACTTTGCGTTTGTCACAAATGACATCGTTCTTTCCGAAGGCGGCAAAATGCTGATCAGCGGCCCGATGGGAGCCACCGGCGTTTCGACCGTCTCCACATTTACAGCCGGATTCATTCTCGTTGTCATCGCTCTTCTGGTTGTCTACAACCTGATTGACAGCCGCCGGGGCAGAGCCATCATGGCTGCCAGGGACAACAGAATCGCGGCTGAGTCCATCGGCATTTCCATCTCCGGCACAAAGACACTGGCCTTTGTCGTCTCCTCCTGCCTGGCCGGCGCGGCCGGTGCGCTGTACGCGCTGAATTATTCTTCCTTTGTCGCGACCAAGTTCGACTTCAACAGCTCGATTCTCCTGCTGGTCTATGTCGTTCTGGGCGGCCTGGGCAATATGAGCGGTACGATCATCTCGACGGCAGTGCTGGTAGTCCTGCCGGAAATGCTGAGATTCCTGCAGAATTACAGAATGCTGATTTATGCCGTCGTGCTGATTGTCATCATGCTGGTATCCAATAACGCATTCCTGAAAACAAAGGCTGAGCAGCTGAAGAAAAAGCTGGCAGCCGGGAAGAAAGGAGCCGCGGAAAATGTCTGAAACAAGAACACCGGTTCTCAGAATCACCGACCTGGGCATTGATTTCGGCGGTCTGACCGCGGTCAATGATCTCAGTCTAAGTGTCTATGACAAAGAAATCTATGGCCTGATCGGCCCCAACGGCGCCGGCAAGACAACTGTGTTTAATATGCTGACAAAGGTGTACCAGCCCTCCAGGGGAAGCATTGAACTCTGCGGCCAGTCCACCGAAAAGATGAATACCATCGACGTCAACAAGGCCGGCATTGCCAGAACATTCCAGAATATCCGCCTGTTTATGAACATGAGCGTTCTCGACAATGTCAAAACAGGCTTCCACAACGATATCAGCTACTCTGTCTTTGAATCCATTTTCCGTCTGCCCCGTTTCTCAAAGCAGGAAAAGGAAAGCGATGAAAAGGCGATGGAGCTGCTGAAGATCTTCGGCCTTGATGAAAAAGCTGACCTGATTGCCGGCAATCTTCCCTATGGCGAACAGCGCCGTCTGGAAATTGCCAGGGCACTGGCCACAAAACCGAAGCTTCTGCTTCTCGACGAGCCGGCTGCCGGCATGAACCCGCAGGAAACAGAAGACCTGATGAAAACGATCCGCTTTGTCCGCGATCATTTCGGAATCGCGATCCTGCTGATTGAACATGATATGAAGCTGGTTATGGGAATCTGCGAAAGGATTACCGTTCTCAACTTCGGCATGATGCTGGCGGAGGGAACTCCGGAAGACATTCTGAATGATCCGGAAGTTGTCAAAGCATACCTGGGAGAGTGATAACGATGCTGAAAGTAGAAAATCTGGTTGTCCGCTATGGAATGATCGAGGCAATCAAGGATATTTCATTCGAAGTCAACGACGGTGAGATTGTCACTCTGATCGGTGCCAACGGCGCCGGCAAGACAACCACGCTGCAGACCATTTCCGGTCTTCTCAAACCCGCTTCCGGCGCGGTTTATCTCGACGGAACCGATATCACAAAAATCGCCCCGCACAAGATTGTCTCCATGGGTCTTGCCCAGGTGCCGGAAGGCAGAAGGGTATTCGCCCAGCAGACAGTCATGGAAAATCTTGAGCTCGGCGCGTATTTCCGCAAAGATAAAGAAGGCATCGCGGCCGACATGAAAAATGTCTTTGAGCTCTTCCCGCGTCTGGAAGAAAGAAAAACACAGCTGGCCGGCACACTGTCCGGCGGCGAACAGCAGATGCTGGCAATGGGCCGGGCCTTGATGGCAAAGCCGAAGATCATGCTGATGGACGAGCCCTCGATGGGACTTTCACCGCTGCTGGTCAAGGAAATCTTCAGAATTATCCGCGATATCAACAAACAGGGCACAACTGTCCTTCTGGTCGAACAGAACGCGAAGATGGCGCTCGGCATTGCCGACCGTGCCTATGTTCTTGAAACCGGAAAAATCACACTGGAAGGAACTGGCGCCTCCCTGGCTGCCAGTGAGCAGGTAAGAAAAGCTTACCTCGGAGGATAATCATTATGTATGTCAAGGATCATATGACAAAAAACCCCATTACCATTTCCGCTGACACTTCCATTTCCAAATCACTGGATCTGATGGCAAGGAACCATTTCCACCGTCTGCCGGTTGTCGACGCTGAGGGAAAGCTGATCGGCCTGATTACCGAAGGCCTGGTCAGTGAATCCAGCGGCAGAAACAACACCAGCCTGGACATGTTTCAGCTGAACTATCTGCTTTCCAGAACAAAGGCTGAGGACATCATGATCACTGATGTCACAACCATTTCACCGGATGTTTTCCTTGAAGAAGCCGCCGGCGCCATGCTTAAGGCGAAGATCTCCGTTCTTCCGGTTGTCACGGATGACAGAAAAGTCGTCGGCATTATCACCGAGAAGGATATCTTCCAGGCGCTGCTGGACCTGATGGGCCATGGCAGACAGGGCACAAAGTTCATCATCAGATGTGAAAACAAGCCGGGCGTCCTGGCGAAAGTCGCCAAATGCTTCGCGGATGAGGATGCCAACCTCGAAAGCCTGGCTGTCTACCACAGCGAGGAAAGAGGCACTGAGGTTGTCATCAAGGCTACCGGTGAAGTCAGCGTTGAGACAATGACCGATGTGCTCAGGGATGCCGGATTCGATCCGATTTATGTCATCCAGACATCGAAGGACGGACAGGTCATCGTCTGGACCGCGCCTGAAAAAAAGTAGAAAGACTGATTCAGAACAGGAACAGCGCTGTTCCTGTTTTTGTACGCACAGTACACAAAACCCCGCGTTTTCGCTATAATGAACGGGCATTATCAAACAGGAGGATGATTCTTATGAGCGATATCAGTGAAAAGATCCGGGAAGCGGTCAGGGTTTCCGTCAAAGAAGCTTTTGATCTTGAACCGGAAGACAATATGGTTATGGTGGAAAGACCCCGTGATCCGAAAATGGGCGACTACTCAACCAATATTGCCATGCGTCTGGCAAAGAGCCTGCGCAGAAAACCGGCGGACATCGCCAATGACCTGATCGGCTTCATCAGCAAGAATCTTCCCGAAGCCAGTTCTGTCACCGTTGCCGGTGCCGGCTTTATCAACTTCGTGATTTCAGAGACCGCGCTCAGCAGCGTGATCAACAAAATCCTGGACCAGGGAGATGAGTACGGAAAGAATACTTCCGGAAACGGTGAAAAGGTTCTGGTTGAATATGTTTCCGCCAATCCGACCGGCGACCTGCACTGCGGCCATGCCCGCGGCGCTGCCTGGGGCGACGCCGTCACCAGACTGCTGAAGGCGTCCGGCTATGATGTTCTCAGGGAATACTATGTCAACGACGCCGGCAACCAGATTGAAATGCTCGGCCGTTCGCTGATCGCCAGATACAACGAATACTTCGGCAGACCGTTTGAACTGCCGGAAGACGGATACCATGGACCGGATGTCAAACAGATTGCCATCGATATCGCCAATGAAGACGGTGACAAATGGCTGGATGCCGATCCCCAGGAAACAATCGCCTACTTCCGCAATGAAGGAATCAAGCGCGAGCTTGCCAAGATCAAAAGAGATCTGGAACTGTACAGATGTTCCTTTGACTCCTGGGTCCATGAACGTTTCTTCTATGAAAACGACAGTGCCAGGATTGAAGCTGTCCTGATGACGATGAAACAGAAGGACCTGACCTATGAAAAGGACGACGCCCTCTGGTTCAAGTCCACTCTGTTCGGTGATGACAAGGACCGTGTCCTCAAGAAGACCAACGGCCTGCTGACATATCTGACACCGGATATTGCCAACCATGTCTACAAGCTGGAAAGAGGCTATACAAAGCTGATCGACCTGTGGGGTGCAGACCACCACAGCTATGTCACCAGAATGAAGTGTGCCCTGGAAGCCCTGGGCTATCCCCGCGACTGCCTGGAAGTTGATCTGATCCAGATGGTCAGAATGGTTGAAAACGGCGAAGAAGTCAAGATGAGCAAGCGTACCGGCAACGCCATCACTCTCAGGGAACTCTGCGAGGATGTCGGCGTTGATGCGGCGAGATACTTCTTTGTCTCCAAGGAAGTCGGAACCCACATGGACTTCGATCTGAACCTGGCCCGCGAACAGTCAAATGACAACCCGGTATACTATGCCCAGTATGCCTATACAAGAATGTTCAACATCCTGCACAAGGAAGGAACTCCCGAATTCCACAGGCTGGAACAGTATGACCTGCTCACAGACCCGAAGGAAGCGGGACTGCTCAAGCAGATCAGCGAATTCCCGAAGCTGGTGGCTGAATCCGCCAGAACAAGAATGCCGAACCGCATCTGCGGCTTCTGCCAGAGCCTGGCCCGTGAATTCCACAGCTATTACAACAGCTGCCGGGTTTCCGATCCTGAAAACCCTGAGCTGACAAACCAGAGACTCGGTCTTGTCAGTGCCTGCATGATCACGATGAAGAACGCTCTTGATCTGATCGGTGTCAGCGCGCCTGAAAAGATGTAATCAGCTTTATCTGAAAACTGAAGAAGTGTTCTGTTTCAAAGAAACAGGACACTTTTTTTGTGTTTGTTATTTTAAACATAAATAAAAGAACTTACGAACAAAACCATGGCATAATTCCTTGATAAAAAAGATGACATAAGTCATACTTGAATACAGGAGGGGTAATAA